>CAVBRV010000001.1:0-44096 GCA_963597965.1 Paludibacteraceae bacterium
CACCAGTCACCAGTCACCAGTCACCAGTCACCAGTCACCAGTCACCAGTCACCAAGTATTATATCAAAAAAGACAGCCTCATTGCGAGACTGTCTTTTTTCGTATTATTTCTTCTTTTTCGGATTGAACGCATTCATGGCATGGTCTACGCCATGTTTCAGTGCATCTTCGATAGAATCAGCGGTGTGAATCTTGGCGTCCTCAATGACCTGGATATCATCTCCATAGGGTCTTGTGAGTACGTGATCCACTACGGTATGTCCATCTTTGGGATGTCCTACACCGATGCGGAAGCGATTGAACTGTTCGCTGCCCAAGTGAGCAATAAGGGATTTAATGCCATTGTGACCACCAGCGGAACCTTTTTTACGGATTCTAGTTTTTCCTGGTGGCAAATCCAAATCATCACAGACGATATAAATATCATCCAAGTCGACTTTGAAATACTTGGCAATGGCCCCCACCGCTTCGCCGCTATTGTTCATGTAGGTCATAGGCTTCACAAGAAGCACTTTTTCTCCATTCACAATGACCGTGGCGATTTCGGCTTTCATATCCTCTTTCCAGTTTGTCACTTTCCAGCGGTCCGCCAAGATGTCAATCACATCGAACCCCATATTATGGCGGGTATGTTCATATTCTTTTCCCGGATTTCCCAGGCCTGCTATGATTTTCATTATTTATCAAAGAGCTGGCTGACGGAAGCGTCGTGGAAAATACGGAGGATGGCTTCGCCCAGGAGCGGAGCAATGGAGAGGACAGTCAGTTTGTCCTGCATCTTTTCCTTCGGAATCGGCAGAGAGTTGGTGACAATCAATTCTTTAATGTTGGAATTTTTGATTCTTTCTGTAGCCGGGTCAGTCAGGACTGGATGGCATACAGCGGCGTATACATTTCTAGCGCCGTATTCAGCCAGTGCTTTTGCCCCTTCGCAAAGAGAACCAGCTGTATCGACGATATCGTCGACTACGAAGCAGTTTCTATCTTTGACATCGCCGATGATATTCATAACTTTCGCAACGCCTGGTTCTGGACGGCGTTTTTCAATGATCGCAATCGGTGCGCCTACGCGGTCAGCCAGTTCTCTGGCTCTGGTGACACCGCCAAGGTCTGGAGAAACGATGGTCAGGTTTTCCAGATTCTTGGATTTCACATAGTCTGCCAACAGGGAAGCAGACATCAGATGATCGACTGGTACATTGAAGAAGCCCTGAATCTGTCCTGCATGAAGATCCATGGTGACAACGCGGGTAGCACCAGCCGCAGACATCAAATCTGCAACGAGTTTAGAAGAAATCGGTTCACGACCTCTTGTTTTACGATCCTGACGTGCGTAGCCATAGTAAGGAACTACGACGGTGATGTGACGAGCCGATGCTCTCTTCAGTGCATCAATCATGATGAGCATTTCCATCAAATTGTCATTTACTGGTGCGCCGGTTGGCTGAATGATGAAACAATCTTTACCACGGACACTTTCATTGATCATAACCTGAATTTCGCCGTTGTTGAAACGACCACAGATTGCCTTGCCCAGCGGTACCCCGATATAGTCGGAAATTTCCTTTGCCAAAGCTGGGTGTGCGTTTCCTGTAAAAATCTTCAATTTAGAAGTGTCTTCCATGTCCATTTTGCTGCCTCTCCCTTTCCTTTCAGATGAAAGTTTTGAAATATTATTTTTCTCCCCGCCGGTTACTCCCAAAACGCCGACTAGGGACACTCTGTGTATTATTATATACCAATCGATAGCGGTTTTGCCACACTTTTTTAGTTAGGAGTGACTGGTAGACTAGTGACTGGTGACTGGAAACCATGTTTTCCTAGTCAACAGTCACCAGTCACTAGTCACCAATTAATCCTTATATGTATCGTCCGTCACCCAATCTTCAATATTTTTCTGACGAGCTCTAGCTACGGACAGAGCCTTAGATGGTACGTCTTTGGTGATGGTGGAACCAGCGGCGGTGAAGGCTCTTTCGCCGATATGAACCGGTGCCACCAGGTTGGTATTGCAACCGATGAAAGCGTGATCATCGATGGTGCAACGGTGTTTGTCTTTGCCATCGAAGTTGACTGTGACGGTACCGCAACCGAAATTGACGTTTTTACCCAAATCAGAATCACCGCAGTAAATGAGGTGAGGTAGTTTGGTACCATCATCGACAGTAGAGTTCTTCACTTCTACGAAATTGCCAATCTTGATGTGGTCATGAAGCACTGTACCGGGGCGGAGATGAACGAATGGTCCGATTTCATTATAGTTTCCAATGGTGCATTCATGGGCGTAAACCCGGTTCAAATGGGTAAATTCGCCGCACTTCACATCGGTGAGCTGGGTATCTGGGCCAATTTTGCAATTTTTGCCGACCACCGTATGTCCTTGGAGCATGGTGCCTGGATAGAGGGTAGAATCCCGTCCCACTTCTACGTCCTGTTCCACATAGGTATGTTCCGGATCAATGATGCTAACCCCTGCTGCCATCAATTCTTCTGCCTTACGGAGACGAAGAATGCGGTCTGCCTGGGAGAGCTGGATACGGGAATTGACGCCCATGGTTTCGTCCGGGTCATCCGCTGCTACCGGAATGACTTTCTTGCCTGCTTTGATCATGATTTCAAACACATCGGTCAAGTAGTATTCGCCCTGGGCATTGTTGTTATTGATTTGTTTCAGCGCATCCATGAGCGCCCCTACCTGGAATACGTAGGTGCCTGTATTGATTTCATGGACAGCCAGCTGTTCTGGGGTGCCATCTTTCTGTTCTACAATGGACGTCATATTTCCATTGGCATCCCGAAGCACGCGACCATAACCGAAAGGATTATCCAAAATAGCAGTCAAAACAGTGGCAACAGCTCCTTCTTTCTGGCAAGTTTCTGCCAGCTGGCTGATGGTTTCACTGCGAAGAAGCGGCGTATCGCCGCAAATAACCAGCACATAGCCGTCTTTATCTTTTTCAAATTCTGGCACAGCCTGCATCACCGCATGACCGGTGCCCAGCTGTTGTTCCTGGTGGACAAAGGAAATATCCAAATCTCCCAGATAATCTCGTACCAGGTGTTCTTTGAAACCGGTGATAACCACACACTTTTCAAAGCCCCCCTTACGAACCACGTGGATGACCTGTTCCACCATAGGAACGCCGCACACCCGATGCAATACTTTCGGATAGGCAGACTTCATACGAGTCCCCTGCCCAGCGGCTAAAATCACAGCTGTTAATTCTGACATATTGTCCTCCTGTAACGTTACACTCTACGCGACATATTCTAATTTGAAATATGGAAATGTTGTTGGTTGATAGTTGTTGGTTGTTTGAAAAATGATTTCCAAACAACTAACAACTATCAACTGGCAACTATGATTTATGACTCCATAAAAAACATTGTAACAAAACCATGGATAGATTTCAATGAATCGCAAGAGTTTTTTAGTGCGTAATGCGTAGTGCGTAATGATTGTAGCGGCACACAGAATTTGGAAGCACCGCCTTTTTCCAGAAGGTTGTGGTTCTGCTAATTTCGATAAATCATTCATAGAGAATATTTCGCTATAGTCCAAGGTTATTTATTGTGCCTTGCACATCTGAATCACTCAATAAAAATACCGCCAGCAATAAGGTTATAAAAGGTTATGAAATAACCCTTTATAACCCTGTCGCTGGCGGTATTTTTGCAACTGCCTCAAAACAATTTGGCAAAATAATAACCTTTTTGATAAGCGAAATAGCAACCATGAATGCAAAAGGAATCAAAAAGGCGGTGCTTCCAAATTTGACGTGCCGTCACCACCATTTCTAACTTCTCACTATCTCACAAGGTACACATTCACCCGTTCCTTCGTTCCCCATTCATAGGCCTGCTGAAGGTTGTCAACCCCTACGTCGATAATCATGCCGTGAATGGCGCCACCGATGTCATCGCAAATGGCATACCCGTAGCCTTCGATGTAAACCACGCTCCCCAAGGGAATCACATTGGGATCCACCGCAGCGTGACCTTTCCCAGCAAAACCGCCCAACGCGGTACGACCATCTCCATTACCGTCCATGGGCGCATAGGCGGTGGATTTCATATGAAATATTTTCTTATAGCGACCAGTAAACCGCGGAGCGCTATCCAATCGGTCCCACACATCGCCGTCCGCAATGCCGGTACGAGACAAATTTTCTTCGGCCTGAAGCTGGCGCACCGCTTCCGCCGTGCCTTCTCCATAAACACCATCCACGGAACCCGGGTCATAGCCATGAAGAAGCAATTTATTTTGCAAGCGAATGACTTTATTTCCTGAATCCCCGATCGATAAAGTATAATCTCCGGTACTATCGCCATAGGCCTGATTCAAAGTCACCAATGTTTTGTGATTCACTTCGCCAGTCACGCGGAGACCTTCATCTTTTTGGAAACTCCGCACCGCCATGGCGGTTTGGCCGCCATAAACGCCATCTGCCATACCGTCCAGGTAATCTAGTCGAATTAATTTCCGCTGAATCGATTCCACTTCACTTCCTGTATCACCAATGCAAAAGGCACCAGGTTCATGAGCCGTAGTAGCTGCTGGGGTTTCTTCCTGAAAAGTAGAGTTGGAAATTTCTTCGCCCTCTACTTCCTTCAGTGCACTATAGGTCATTTCATCAATGGCCCCAGACACGGGGAAATCATGGGCCCGCTGAAAGGCTTCTACCGCATGGACCGTGTCTTGTCCATACACGCCATCCACATCGCCTTTGAGATAGCCGGCGGCCTGGAGTTTCTGCTGCATATCGGAAATCATACTTCCCCGATTTCCTTCCGCATAGACTACACCGCCCCCATTGCGGTAGCCTTCGCCTTCGGCCTCTCGGATGGCTTCTTGCGTAGCATCATCTGCTTTCCCTGTGGCAGGAAGTCCTTTGGCCTTTTGAAATAACAAAACTGCTTCTTTTGTGGTGGACCCATAATCGCCGTCCACCGTACGTGCTAAGTATCCCGCAGCCACCAGAGAATTTTGCAAATCAGCCACTTCGCTGCCACTCATTCCCGCTTGTAAGGTTTCTGCTGAAACACCCATGGACGCCATCAGCCACATAGCCATAGCGCAACTCCATGTATATAAGGCACGCATTCTTTCACCTCCAATAAACTTGCATCTATCAATAATTCATCACATGCAGTAAAAAAGATAGCCGCAGTGACCGGTAGACTAGTGACTGGAATATTTTTTCCTAGTCACCAGTCACTAGTCATCAACCTACACCACCTCATTTTCATAACGTATGAGGTGCATAACATTTCTAACTGCAATCTCCATATTTTACCATTTCTTGTCAATTTTGTAAAAAATAGTGGAAAACCCTTCTTCTTTTGCCTACAAGTGAAACGGTGTTTCTCCGTGCTTTCTTCCTTGTAATTCTCGATATTTTCGGTGGGAAATCGGTTGTGAAAAAGGAATGTTTTTCTCTTTTTCCTGCTCGAATTTTTGAGAAAGTGGAGAATGGTGTTCTAAGGGTTCTCGCTCCATTGAAAATCTTGCGATTTCCTCGGAGCGAGAACCCATGCCGCTAGAGAAAATGCAAGATATTCCCCTTGTTCGCTACTCTGGACGCCTATTTTTCTTGTCTCACATCGCATTCAAAACTTCAGTGCGAGCTATCCCCTGCTTTATTCGCTTCGCTCATACGCTATCCCCTTCCAAAGGAAGGGGATTTTTGGGTGCCTAGAACCTTTAGAACCCTTAAATGCACGTTCCATCTCCATGTCCCTCCAACCACTCCACCGCTACAGAACCTTTGCATACACGTTCCGCCTCCCTGTTCCTCCAGCCACTCCACCGCTACAGCTCCCATCTATCCAAAAATTTTATTTGTCCATGCAGCATAAAAATAATATAATAGGTAAGATATATGCATGATTTGTATTTCAAATATTTTCTACAATGAGGAGGAGGTCTTTATGGAAACGCTTAACGCTGTTGTTTCCTCCATCAATGATTTTCTATGGTCATCGGTGATTATTATTTTATTGGTCGGTGCGGGATTTTATTTCACCATTCGCACCAAAGGCGTGCAGGTCCGGTATTTCAAACGCATGCTGCAACTCATTGGTCATACAGCCGGCACGAAAACGAAGGGAAATGAAATTTCTCCTTTCCAAGCATTCTGTGTCAGTACCGCCTCTCGTGTAGGCGTAGGAAATATCGCGGGTATCGCTATCGCCATCACTTCTGGCGGCCCTGGGGCTATTTTCTGGATGTGGTTCATTGCTGTCATCGGTTCCGCTACGGGTTTTGTAGAAAGTACATTGGCTCAGATTTACAAAGTGCCTCGGGAAGATGGAAATGGATTCCGCGGCGGCCCAGCTTATTATTTGAAAAATGGTCTCGGTCATGGACTTTGGGCAGCACTCTTTGCGATTTTGATTTCTGTCACCTATGGTATGATTTATAATTCCGTCCAGTCCAATACCATTGCACTGGCTCTCTCCAGTTCTTTGGGATTTGACCGCATGATCGTCGGTGGCGTGGTCACTGTGCTGGCTATGCTGGTCATTTGCGGCGGCATGGGCCGTATCGCTCGTGTCACCGAATGGATGGTACCTGTGATGGCAGGCATTTACATCCTGATTACTCTTGGCATCATGATTTTCAATATCACAGAAATGCCTCGCGTTTTCGGTATCATTCTCCGCGATGCCTTTGATTTTCAGGCTGTCTTCGGTGGTGGCATGGGCGCGGCCGTCCTCACTGGTTTCAAACGGGGCCTCTTCTCCAATGAAGCCGGCGAAGGTTCTGTACCAAATGCAGCCGCTACAGCGGACGCTAGCCATCCCGCTGTGCAGGGGCTCATCCAGGCATTCGGCGTGTATGTAGATACTCTCTTCATTTGCTCCGCTTCTGCTTTCATCGTTCTTCTGACCGGCGATTATGCGTCCACTGGTCTCACCGGTATCGAACTCATTCAGTGGGACTTGGCGCAATACTTCGGACCTATGGCACCAAAAGCCGTTTCCATTCTGATTTTCCTCTTCGCTTTCACTTCCCTCATCGGAAATTACTATTATGGCGAAATCAATATCGGTCATCTGTCTACTAAGAAATGGCCGCTAAACCTGTTCCGCGTGTGCATTGCTATCATGATTTTCTGGGGCTCCATGGCCGACCTTCCTGTCGTTTGGAACCTGGCTGACCTCTTCATGGCTTTCATGGTTCTCACCAACGTGACCGCTATCCTCATTCTTTTCCCACAAGCCAATGCGGCTTTGAAAGATTACGAGAAACAGCTCAAAGAAGGAATCAAAGTCCCAACGTTCCACAGAAAAGTTCTCCCCCATCTGAAAGGGGTGTATTGGTGGGATGATAAAGAATAATTATAAGGGCTGATAGTTAAGTTACTTAGGTTGCTAAGGGTTCTCAGGTTATACTCTTTGATTCCGATTGTCTCACAATCAGATGATTTGGAAATCTGAAAAGGTTATGATTCTGCCATGTCCTATGTTCTCACATAGAGAACATTCGGATAGTGGATGGGGGGTATAAAGGTTATGTAAGGTTATAAAAAGCCGCAAGCATGATGTTTCGTGCTTGCGGCTTTTGTGTTTTGGTAGCTAGTGACTAGTGACTGGTGACTAGGGATTAGGAAATCGTCATTTCGACCGATGGAATTCGTGCAAGAAGAGTTCTATGGTGCTAAGCGACTATGTTGGACAAAAGTGGAGAAATCTTGAGGTTCTATCGAAAACAGCATTATCCTCACAAGATTTCTCCACTTCTGTCTAACATGGTCGCAGAAAAGCAATAGATTCATCCAGCACAAATCCCGTCGGTCGAAATGACGGATTGACATAGCTATCTGTATTCCCAGTCACTAGTCACCAGTCACTAGTCGCCCAAATAAAAGAGCGGCGCTTCCAAATTTGACGCGCCGCACCTGAATTACTCATTATTCATTACTCATTCATCATTGCATTAGAAGATTTTATCCTGATGTCCTACTTTTTTCTTATTTCCTTTTTTCTCATCCCGGTCTTCCAATTTTTTCATGATGTCATACAAATCGACCCCGGAATTTTCCCACATCACCATGAGATGATAGAGCAGGTCACAGGATTCGTCGATGATTTCTTCTTTATCCTGGTGCTGGTCGGCGATGATGACTTCTGAGGCCTCTTCGCCGATTTTCTTATCAATCTTATTCTTGCCTTCCGACTGGAGATAATTGGTATAAGACTTTTCCTGTGGATGGAGACGGCGATCTTTGATTTCTTCAAAGAGGATGTGAAGGATGGACAGATTGCCTTCTGCCTCTTTATTCTCCCAGCCCACAAGGCTACGGTAGAAACAGGAGCGATTGTTCGTATGGCAAGCCGGGCCGTCTGGAATGACCTGTACCACCAGGGTGTCAGCATCGCAATCCACGTAAATTCGTTTCACATGCTGGAAATGGGCCGACTCTTCGCCCTTGTGCCAGAGCTTCTGCCGGCTACGACTGAAGAACCATGTCTCTCCACTATCGATTGTCTTCTGCAGAGATTCTGCATTCATGTAAGCCACCATAAGCACTTCCCCACTCCGTGCATCCTGCACTACGGCAGGGATGAGGCCGCTTGTATCGTATTTGATGTCGTTTATGTTTACAAGTTCCATATTGATTTCCCTCTCTTAAAAGTTGGCAGTTAGCAGTTAGCAGTTGGCAGAAAAGTCAGCCCTACCGCTAAAGAAACACTATAAGAAAAATTGGTAGTGCTGAGAAATTTCTCCACTTCTGTCTCTCATAGCTCTGAATTACACCACAGATCCATCAAGCACAAATCCCATCGGTCGAAATGACGGATAGGGCTACTGTCTACTGCTAACGGCAAACTGCCTACTAAATTATCTTCTCACTGCCACTCCATGTTCCGTCAAATATTTCTTGAGTTCCGGAATCCCAATTTCCCCGAAATGAAAGACAGAAGCCGCAAGGGCGGCATCGGCACCGGCCTGAAAAGCGTGGAGGAAATCTTCCATTTTCCCTGCGCCGCCGGAGGCAATGACGGGGATGGAGAGTGTGTCAGACAGGACTCGCATGAGTTCTAGGTCATAGCCCTGTTTTTCGCCATCCGAATCCATAGAGTTCATGCAAATTTCTCCGGCACCCAGTTCCATGCCTTTTCTGGCCCATTCGACTACGGAAATACCCGTATTCTTGCGGCCCCCTTCGACGTACACATCCCAGCCACCTTGGCTGTTTCGTTTCCCGTCGATGGAAAGAACCACGCACTGGTTGCCGAAACGCTCCGCACTTTCCTGAATGATTTCGGGATGCATGACGGCTGCCGAATTGACAGAGACCTTATCTGCCCCAGCGAGAAGCATGGTGCGGAAATCATCAGCTTTCCGAATCCCGCCGCCTACAGTAAAGGGGATGGTCAGCTCTTCCGCAATGGCTTTCACCGTCTCTACGAACGTCTCCCGCCCTTCGTGGGTGGCGGTGATGTCGTAGAACACCAATTCATCGGCGCCGGAATCAGAATAATATTTTCCTAAAGTCACCGGATCATCCACGTCTTGTAAATTTTGAAACTGCTTTCCCTTCACCACCCGGCCATGATTCACGTCTAAGCAGGGAATGATTCGTTTCGCAAGCATATCATCTCACCGTTTCCCTTTCGTTTTTAAGTGCGTAATGCGAAGTGCGTAATGAAGGTGGCGGCGCATCAATTCATATAGCACCGCAATACCCCTTTTTTATAAAGGTTATTATTCTGCTGCTTTCTATAGCAAACACAGTGATATAAAACGCTACTATCAAGGTTAATAAGGTTATAACGGGTTATGCAATTTCGCTAGTTTCATAACCCTCAATAACCCTTTTAACCTTTTGATAAACTGTATTTTCTCTTTGTAAAACATAACAATTCCGTAGAATAATACCCTGATATATCTCGCGGCGCTTCCAAATTTGACGCGCCGCACCTTCATTTCTAACTTCTCACTTCTAACTACTCACTGATTTTCACAATTTCCTCCATCGTCACTTTCCCCTCATACAGCGCTTTTCCTGTAATGGCACCATAGACGCCCATGTCCGACAGTTTTTGTAAGTCCGCCGCACAGGAAACGCCGCCGGAAGCGATGAGGTGAATGCCGGGGAGGGCGTTCAAGGTTTCCATCATTTCAAAGTTCGGTCCAGAGAGCATGCCATCTCGGCTAATGTCGGTATACACGATAGTGGTCACTCCATTTTCCAAAAGGGTTTTCACAAAGGGCAGAACTTTCTGTTTGCTGCCATCCACCCAGCCATGGGTGGCCACCGTGTCTCCGTGAGCGTCCACGGAAACGGCGATATGGTCGGCCCCATATTTCTTGGCTGCCTGGATAGCAAAGTAGGGATACGCCACTGCTTTGGAACCGATGATGACCCGGTCCACCCCATTTTCCAAATGGGTTTTGATGGCTTCTTCGGTGCGAATACCACCGCCCACTTCGATAGGAATAGAAAGGACTTGGCACATTTTGTGAATGATTTCTGTATTCTGTCCACCTCCCTTGAACGCGCCGTCCAAGTCCACCACGTGCAGATATTTGGCTCCTTCTTTTTCCCACTTCAGCGCCATTTCCACCGGGTCATCCCCATAGACCGTGATGTCCTGAAGTTTCCCCTGTTTGAGGCGGACGCAGTGCCCGTCTTCTATATCGATTGCTGGAAATATTTTCATGTTATCAACCACTTTGCTGTATTTTTCCAAATCTGGATTCCCACGTCCCCCGATTTTTCTGGATGAAATTGGAATCCCAAAACATTATCTTTCCCCACTACGGCCGGCACATTCACGCCGTAATCGGCAGTGGCAATGATGTCCTCGCTATCCGTTGGCGTTTTATAGTAAGAATGCACGAAATACACATAGCTATGTGCCGACAGCCCTTCCAGTACAAGATGGGCTCTTTTGACGACTAGCTCATTCCATCCCATGTGAGGGATTTTCAATTTCCCTTCAGGAAATAAAGCAATCCGTCCGGGAAGTAATCCCAAAGCCGGCACTTCGCCCCCTTCTTCAGACGCCTCATAGAGAGCCTGCATACCCAGACAAATGCCCATGAGCTTTTTCCCTTTCCCCACTTCTTCCCGAAGAAGGCTGGTCAGACCATAGGCATCCAAATGGGCCATGGCATCTTTCATCGCCCCTACACCGGGAAGGATGAGCGCCTTGGCCGCCCGAATTTCTTCTGCATTTCGGGTCGTCACCGTATCGAGCCCCGCCCGCTGGGCCGCCCGCTCTACGTTCCGAAGATTTCCTGCATCATAATCAATGATCGCTACTTTCATCATAGCACCCCTTTGGAGGATAGTACCCGGTCTCCTTCGATGGTGACCGCTTCTTTCAATGCATGCCCGATTCCTTTAAAAAGAGACTCTACGATATGATGTCCATTCACGCCGTACAACGTCGCCATGTGGAGATTCATCTGGCTGTGATTGGCAAAAGCCAAGAAAAATTCTCTCGTCATTTCCGTTTCAAAAGAACCGATTCGTTCCACCGGGATTTCTACATCAAAAACCAGGTAGGGCCGACCGGAAATATCCAGCACAATGCGAGACAAGGCTTCATCCATGGGACAAAAGAAACAGCCATAACGATGAATGCCCTTCTTGTCTCCCAGCGCCTTTCGGAACACTTCACCTAAAGTGATCCCGATGTCTTCAATGGTGTGATGATTGTCCACGTCTAAGTCACCGGTGCAGGTGAGTGAAATATCCATCCCACTGTGGACGGCGAGAAGATTCAGCATATGGTCAAAGAAACCGATTCCCGACGTGCCGGTGAATTGTCCTTTGCCATCGATGGTTAAGGTGATAGAAATATCCGTCTCGCCGGTCTTGCGGCGGAATGTTACGGTTCTTATGGTCATAGGATTATTCTCCTTTTTCCATTACATAATTCGTCAAAGCGACTCCCTGTCGAATCACTTGCTGTTCTTTCACAACTCGATATCCTCGGTGCTCAAAAAATGGTTTGGCTGTGATAGAGGCATGGGTCATGAACGTGCTTTTCTTGGAAGAAGATTCTAGAGCATCACAAATGACAGAAGCAATCCCTTGGCGCTGGTAGTCTTGATGAACAAACAGTCTATCTAAATAACCGGTGCTATCCATGTCCCCAAAGCCAACAATTTTTCCATTTTTGATAGCCACAAGCGTTTTATGTTTCAGAAAAGAGTCGTTCCATTCATAGAGGTCCACCTGACCAGTGGCCCAAGCATCTAACTGCTCTTGGGTGTAATCTTTGGCATTGACACGATGAACCGTTTGATAAAACAACTGAGCCAACGGCTCACAATCAGAAGGGATATATTCCCGAAGATACATATTACGACCTCACAAATTCAGATATGTAGTGGGTGGTTATTCATTCGCTGATTTCTGCTGATGTAAAGGTTTCTCAGGTTGCTCAGGGTTCTAAAGGTTTCTCGAACGAGCGAATAACACTAACGTTCATCGGCACATTCGGAAAACCTGAGAAACCTTAGAAACTTGAGCAACCTGTCACCGCTAGCGAGAGTTATCAACTGCCGCTTACCTCATCACCGCTTTAAACACATCTACCAACACATCATCCACTTCCGGTGTGGTCACGGAAATACGGAATCCACCAGGGATCTCCTGGCTATTTCTATAAATCTTCACCAAAATATCTTTCTGGCGAAGGGCTTCAAAGATTTCTTCCTGCTTTTCTGCCACCTGCACCAAGAGGAAATTGGTACAAGACGGATAGACCGTCACACCAGGAATATTTTTCAGCAGACCATAGAGACGATCCCGTTCTACATTGATAGAATCTCGTACTTTGAAAATTTCATTTCTATGACGGACCACAATGGGCGCGAAGAGCTGGGTGAAGGCATTCAGATTGTACGGCGCTTTCACTTTCGCAATGGCTTCGATGATGTCTTTCTGGGCCACTAAGTAGCCGCAGCGCATGCCAGCCAGGGCGAAGGCTTTCGACAAGGTGCGGAGCACAATGAGATTCGGATATGTCTCAATGAGAGAAATGACGCTTTCCTTCTGGGCAAATTCCATATAGGCTTCATCCACGAAGACTATGTTTTCTGCGGCTTGGAGCACTTCTTCGATATAGGACGCCGGGAGCAAATCACCAGTAGGGTTATTCGGATTGCAAATGACCGTCACTTTCGGCTGATATTTCTTCACCGCTTCCAACAAACCTTTCTGGTCTCGCTGGTAACCAGGCAAATCGTTTACTTTGATAGTGGAAGCGCCCAGCGTTTCTGCGCCCAGTTCATACATATCGAAGGTTGGCGAATGAACGAGAATCTGGTCTCCTGGGTCCAAGAAAGTCCCCAAGAGGTAGGAAATCATTTCATCCCCGCCGTTCCCGCAAATGATATTTTCTGGGGTGCAGCCGATATAGTCCGCCAGCGCTTCCCGGAGACCATCGGTCATGGGCTTCGGGTAAATCTGGGGCTGGAAAGAATCCAGTGCTTTCACCAAATCTTCCTTCACCGCTGGGATGGAGAGCACATTGAGATAATTTTCATTGGCATTGATCACGTGCTTTTCCGCGATAGGGGCTACGAAATAGGGATCAAAATTTGCAATCGTTTTTCTCAGCCATTCAGTCTTCATCGCGCACCCCCATAGCATTGGCATGAGCGGTCAGACCTTCTGCTTTGGCGAAAAGCTGTACTTTCTTGGAAATATTCTGGAAAGCGGCTTTATCATACATTTCTACGCTGCTGTGTTTCACGAAATCATAAACACCCAGCGGCGAAGAGAAAGCAGCGGTGCCAGAGGTCGGCAGAGTATGGTTCGGACCAGCCATGTAGTCTCCAATCGGTTCGGAGGTATATTTCCCTAAGAAAATGGCACCTGCATTATAAATGAGCGGTAAGTACTGCTTCGGATTCGGCAGTTCCACTTCCAAGTGTTCCGGTGCAATCTTGTTCACAATGTCGAAGCACTGGGCCGCATCTTTGCACAGGAAGGCTTTCGCATAATCATCGACGGAGCTCTTCATGATTTCATAACGAGACAGCTCTTTCATCTGCCGTTCCATTTCGGCCTGTACTTTTTCACCAAATTCTTTGTCTGGGGTAATCAGAAATACAGCGGCTCTGGGATCATGTTCGGCCTGGGACAGAAGGTCTGCCGCAATCCACGTGGGGTTCGCGCTACCATCAGCCACGCAGCACACTTCCGACGGGCCCGCAATCATATCGATACCGACCGTACCAAAGACAAGGCGCTTTGCCATAGACACAAAGGCATTCCCTGGACCTACGATTTTGAAAACTGGTTCCACCGTTTCCGTGCCATAAGCCAGCATAGCAATGCCCTGGGCGCCACCTACTTTATAAATTTCCTTTACGCCTGCTACATAAGCAGCGGCGAGAATATTCGGATTCACCTTGCCGTCTTTTCCTGGAGGCGTTGCCATAGCCACCGACGGACAACCAGCCACCAGGGCCGGCACCGTGTCCATCAGGACCGTAGATGGATAGGCCGCACGACCACCAGGAACATAGACGCCGACACGCTGAATCGGAAGAAATTGTTCGCCCAGTGTGACGCCTGGGCGAAATTCTTTCGTCCAGGACTTTCTCACCTGTTCTTTGTGGAAAGTTTCGATATTCGCCTTCGCTTCTTTCAGTACATCCAAAAATTCCGGTGTCACTTTCGTCAAAGCTTCCTGGATTTCTTCATTGGTTACCTGGAAACTATCAAGTTCCACGCCATCAAATTTCTTCGTCAAAGCGCGAATCGCATCATCGCCGCCAGTCCGCACCTGTTCCAAAATGGCAGACACGGTCTTTTCCAAATCCTCCGACAAGTTCACATTTCTGTTCGTCAAAGTGCGTACTTCACGCAAAGATAATCCATTTTTAGGTACTGTAATCCAGTTCATGATTTTTCCTTCTTCCTTTTTATATGTAGGGATTAGGGATTAGTAGCTAGGGATTAGAAAACTATGCACCTAATCCCCAATCCCTAGCTACTAATCATCTATTCCGGTTTCACCAAATTAATAAACTCCTTCAATTCCGCCTGTTTCATTTTATACGCCACTTTATTACAAATGAGGCGGGCGGAGAAGTCCATGAAATAGTCGTACACTTCCATGCCATTTTCTTTCAAGGTGGTACCGGTTTCTACAATGTCCACAATCACATCTGAGAGCCCTACCAGAGGGGCTAACTCGACAGAACCGTTCAGCTTGATAATATCGATGGGCTGGAAGCGATCGGCGAAATATTTCCTTGCAATCTTCGGATATTTCGAGGCCACCGTGAGGATGCGCTTATTCATCACATCCTGCTTCCCTTTGATGCCAGACACCGCCATGCGGCACTTTCCGATGCCCAGGTCTAGCACTTCGTACACGTCTTCTTCCCCATCTTCCATGAGGACGTCCTTTCCCACAATCCCCGCATCCGCCGCACCTCGCTGGACGTAGACCGTCACGTCCGGAGATTTCACCAAAGTCACACGGATACGCTCCTGGTCGTCCGTGAAAATGAGTTTTCGACTTTCATCAGAATAATCGGGGAAATGGAAGCCTCCTTCTGCCAAGCGCTTAATCACCGTCTTGGCAATGCGCCCCTTGGCTAGTGCAATATTGAGCATCTCAAAGACCTCCTCTTATATCTATTGGTAGCTCGTGACTGGTGACTAGTGACTAGGAAAAAGCCCCAGTCACTAGTCACCAGTCACTGTCAAACTACTTTAACGTTTTCTCTAACTCCGCAGCGGTCATGCTCTTTCCCTCGAAAAGGAAATGTCCATTCTCGTAAGTAACGACTTTCTTATAATCTCCCACTTCAATTTGATTTCCTTGGCTCACGCCCATGACAGAATAGCCTGCTCTTCTCCATTTCATCAAAGAGAGAATCAAATCCCGGTCCGGCTCGTCATAAATCACAGCCAAATCGCAAGAAGGCACCCGTTCTTCCAAGAGCCCCTCTTCCGCCATGACTTCATAGAGCAGATTCATATTCATGCCAAAGCCACACGCCGGCCGCGGCACGTGGAACTGGGCCGCCAGCGAATCATACCGCCCACCGCTGATAAGGGAATACAATGCCCCGTCCGCATAAATCCGAAATACCAAATCGGTGTAGTACCCCATATGAGACGTAAATCCCAAATCCAGCTGCACTCGATCGCTATAGCCGGCCACATCCAAGTAAGTATACACCTTCTGAAGCCTCTGCAAAGCAACCGTCATTTTGTGATTGAGGCAGAGCCCTTCAGCCCGTTTCAAAGTGTCTTCATAATTGCCAAAAAGCCGTGGCAATTCCAGCAGCACATCCCGCTGAATTTTCGTGATAGATAAAGTGTCCGCCAAATTTTCAAAAGCCACCAAATTTCGCTTCTCCATGTACTCTCGTACCAAAGCAAGCTCACCGTCGGTCAGATGCAACTCCTCGAAAAGGGCATCCATGTAAGCCACCGTCCCCAAATCGATCCGCATCTGATGAATGCCCACCGACTCCAAGAACTCCGCCGCCATGACCATCACTTCCCCATCACACTCCGGCGTCTCATCCCCCAGAACCTCTACACCGCTTTGGAGGAAATATTTTCCATGAGTGGACTTCCCGTAATATTCACGAAAGACCACCGACACGTAGCCAAATTTCAAAAGCTGCTTCGCATCGGGATACTCCCGCGACGCGGTCTTCACCAGAGGCACCGTCACATCCGGCCGCATCACCAGGATTTCCCCATCCGGTCCGATGGTTTTGATCATCTCTCTTTGAAGCTGTGGGAAATACCGACCGTAGGTATCATAATCCTCAAAGGTGGGTGTCTGGATAATCTTGCACCCATGCCGCCGCATGACTCCCACCACGGCTCCCTCAATGCGGTCGTAGTTTTTCATTTCTTCTTCATGTACCATTTTTAAATCATCTATTCCATGAGACATAAGACGCCTCCTTACTTACAGGTTTCTCAGGGTTCTCAAGGTGCTAAGGGTTCTCACGTTTCTCGAATGAGTTGATAATGCTAGTATGTATTGGCACATTCGAGAAACCTGAGCAGCCTTAGAAACTTGAGCAACCTGTACCCACAAACGAAATTATCCCAACTCACGCAAATCCTTAAGGAAACAGCATTCCTAGTCACCAGTCACCATGTGTTCTTTGCTGTAGTTATACTTTATCACGATAAAGAGAAGAAGTAAAGAGGCTTCATGAAAATTTTTCAAATTTCTTTGTTTGTAGTTTTTTATTGGTTATTTGATTAGCAATAGGATTTCAAATCTTTCTTTGAAAAATGTATCTGCTTCATTTGATCTTCTATCTACGTCATTTTTAACTCAAATGACGTAAATACGCTGTTTGTATGATGCAATTTGGTTTTAAAAGTATCAAAAAAGACGCGCAACTCACACCGCGTCTCTTTTATATCAGCTTTTCTACTTCTGTCACTACATCCAGATTTTTCTTTTGAATATCCCCATCCTGCTTCATTTCTTCTATAGTCATCCAATAGTAAGTCACGTCATCCAGTTTAAAGAAAGGCTGCTTCATGCTTTCTGGGAAATTAGAAATATGTCCCTCATAAAACACATGGTCATACCCCCGCATTTCATGGTGCCGTTCGGAATATTTCTGTTGCAAAGCTTGTCCTTTTTTGTCAGCTCGATAGCATCCACAGGAATTTTCAAAGCCCCAGAAATTTTCTGCTTCAAGAAATCCACATTCTGCGTTTCCGTCAGCTGCATCGGATAATTCAAGAAAAAGCGACAATTCCAAGTTTTATCCTCATAAACCAAGTATCGATTAGGATATTTCTGAAATGTATCTTTGATAGCCACGATGGAATGGTGATGGGCTGTCTGATCTAAATCAACGATTTCATTTCCTAACTTCTTATGATTATATACCATCCCTTTGTACGCCTCCCAAATGGCTACAGCAATCATGACTACGCCCAGTGAAGCACTGATTTAATCGTTATTTGAAATGATTCTTGAATTTTTACTCAAAGCGAGGAAAGAAAATCCGCGAATAGCAAGCTATTTAAGGATTTCCTTGACGAAGATTTGGATAAAAATTCATATCATTTCAAACTCTTTGATTAAATCAGCGTTTCCCTAGATCTACCCCCTCTTGTATTCTCCCCCCGACGGGGAGACGAGACGCCAGTGCTACTATCCGCAGTCTCAACATACTGCCAACTGCCCACGCTTTTCCTATTTTCCTAATCCCCAGCTACTAATCCCCAGTCACAAGTCACTAAAGAAGCCCATACAGTACATCCACCACATCTTTTGCACTATCTGGATGGGCCTTGCCACAGGCGTCTGCCATTTTCTGGCGAAGGGTCGCGTCTCGCAAAATCCGGCGTACCGTGTCGGCGAGTTCACCTCGCTTTACCCATTCGGCACAGCCTTGGTTTTTCATATGCATCGCATTGGCTCGTTCTTGGCCGGGCAGGGTATTCACGAGAACCATAGGAAGGTGCATCACCATGGCTTCGGTGCAGGTGAGGGCGCCGGGTTTGGTCACCAAGATTTCACTTCTTGCCATGATGTCTGCCACTTTATTGGTGTAGCTGTGAAGTTCGACGGGGTGGTGCATTTTTTCGGCCATGGCTGCCACTTTTTCGTAGAGGCCAATATTTTTCCCGGTAATCACGATGAATTTGGATATTTCCTCGACTTCATCGAGGCGGGAAATATTGTCCACCACGTTTCCCAGTCCCAGGCCGCCGCCCATGACGAGGACGGTTCCTTTTTCCATGGGCGGATGGGCTGTTTCTTTTTCGTAAAAGGCTTTCCGCACGGGGATGCCGGTCACGTGAATCCGCTCGGTGGCAATCCCATAAGTCGCCATCAGGTCTTTCAAGTCCGATGTTGCCACGCAGAAGGCGTCTAGGTATTTGTCAATCCAGAGCTGGTGAATATCGAAGTCCGTAATGACTCCCATCATAGGCAGGTCGGTACTCCCCTCTTCTTTCAAAAGGTCTGCCGCGCCTGCCGGGAAGGGATGGGTGAAAATCATGGCGTCCGGTTTCAAAGTGCGAATCAGATTTTTCATTCGTTTCTTGAAGGACAGGGAGAGCATTTTCTGTGACATTTGCCCGAAGCGGCTGCTTTGGGAGTCGCTATACAGGTGGTCGTACATGGTGGGAAATACATCAATCATTTTCAGGTAGGTGTCTTTGATGATGTGGTCCACGGAGAAGAGTTTGCTGGACACGAAATCGAGCACGCTCACCGAATCGGCCGGGTGGGTCTGCTGGATAGCCTCTGCGATCGCCCTGGCGGCCTGGCTGTGCCCGGTGCCGATGCTGGCTGTCAATATGATAAATTTACGAGCTGGCTCTGCCATTCCATGTCTCCCTTTTTGATTAAACAGGTTTCTCAGGGTTCTAAGGGTTCTCAAGGTTCTCAGGTTATACAAAGATTTCGCCTGCCATCACCTATCTCGATTCCATTTTGCCTTTTAGAAACACTGTATGTAGTAAATGGTCTTATCATCGATAAATTATAACATAGTCAAAGGCAATAAAAAAGAGTGGTGAGACTAACCGCCATCGCAGGACACCTAACTGTCATTCCGATCGAAGTGGAGAAATGGCGATAGAAAGAATACCATTTGTGCAATCAAGCCCTTGTCGCTACTGCTGTTGAGATTTCTCCACTCAGGGACACAAATCTATTTATTTCTGTATCATCACTTTGCACAAATACGATCGGTCGAAATGACGAATTCCGCTAGGAGTGAACATTACCGGGTACGCAATCATGAACATAATGAAATATACCGCTAGAGCAACCCCCTCTGCCTACGGCATCTCCCCCAACGGGGGCGATAAATAAGGTGTAAACTTACTTACCCAAAAAATATGATACTCCGCGGCGCTTCCAAATTTTGTGCGCCGCCACCACCACTCCTCACTCCTCATTCCTAACTCCTCATTATATAAAAAGCGGTAAGCAGCAAAAATACTGCCTACCGCCTACTGCATACTGCCAACTATCAAACAATCGGTTCTCCGTGATAAATTTCTCCATCAATATCTGGTTTGCAACCATAGCCGATGGCCCATTCACATTTGTACTTGATGGCCTGGGCGTGGATGTTCTTCACCTTATCAATGGTGCGAATCACTTTGCCTGGTACGCCGACAACGAGGGAGTTCGGCGGAATCACCGTACCGCCAAGGACCAAAGCACCGGCAGCGATGATGGATCCGCGACCAATCTTTGCACCGTCCAAAATGGTGGCATGCATGCCTACCAACACGTGATCTTCGATTTCACAGGCATGAACAACGGCGCAGTGACCGATGGTGACGTAATCGCCAATGATGCAGGGATGTTCGTCAGCTACATGGAGGCAACACAAGTCCTGCACATTGCTGCATTCGCCAATAGAAATATAGTTCACATCGCCGCGAGCCACAACGCCGGGCCATACGCTGGCATATTTCCCGACCCGCACATCGCCAGAGAGAAAAGCGTTCTGTGCTACAAAAGAATTGGGGTCAATGGTGGGATGTTTTCCTTTAAATTCAGTACCAGAAAAAGTATACATGGTCATTCCTCCTTTTGATAATAGAGTGCGTAATGCGTAGTGCGCAATGCGTAATGTTGGTAGGGCGCATCAAATGATATAGCGCCCTTTTTTATAACACAATTTCCTCATTCAACAAATAGATTTTTCACTATCTGTATTCACCTGTATTATACTATACTCTCTCCCATTTTTCTATGAGAATTTTAGATATTGATGGAAATGCATCTCTTTTTTAGATAGTTCTTAAACTAAGAATTAGAAATTGGAAATCAGGAAATTTGCAACTAGCGCTTTTAGCATTAGCGTCTTGTCTCCCCCGCCGGGGGAGAATAAAAGAGGGGGCAGCTCTAGCGGTATAAAACGCTATGAACATATCAAACAGACTTTGTGCTGCCCGCTCCTAGCAATAAAGAGAAGGAAATAAGACATTTTACCGCTAGGAGCAGACATTACAATGTCCATTTGTCTTGGCATAGTATTTCATATCGCTAGTGCCTCCCCCTCTGCCTACGGCAGCTCCCCCCCCGACAGGGGAGCCGAGACGTTAATGAAATTTCCGTTGGATGCACTATTTCTCTAATCCCTAGGGAAACACTGATTTAATCGTTATTTGAAATGATTCTTGAATTTTTATTCAAAGCGAGGAAAGGAAATCCGCGAATAGCGAGCTATTTAAGGATTTTCTTGACGATGCTTTGGATAAAAATTCATATCATTTCAAATTCTTTGATTAAATCAGCGTTTCCCTAGCTACTAATCCCTATTTTCATAGTTAAAAGTAGGCAGTTAGCAGTTTGCGGTATTTTCTCTACCGTCATTTCGACCGACGGGATTCGTGCTTGATTCATATAAAGTGTAGTTCAGGTCTATGTTGGACAGAAGTGGAGAAATCTTGTGGGAATAGCGATGCTTGGACTATTGTCACAAGATTTCTCCACTTTTGTCTCACATAGTCGCTTGGTTCTGCAGAACCATCAAGCACAAATCCCATCGGTCGAAATGACGGCAATCAAAAAGGCTATAGAAGGCAATCCCGAAATGTATATAACCTTCTATAACCTTTATAACCTTGTACTAAGCGTTGTATCCTACTTGTTAGAAAGCAGTGCTCATAGAGTATAACCTTTTTTAACAAGCGGATGAATCCATTTGTTAGACAGCAGCACTCAAAGAAATTATTTCTCCACTTTCGCCGTATTTTCCTTCAGCCCCGGGAAATCGAGGGTCGCGAAGAGGTCGGACAGTGTTTCATTTCTACGAATCTGCTGGATGGTGCCGTCTGCGTGAACCATGATTTCTTGGTGGCGGAGGCGACCGTTGTAATTGTACCCCATGCTGTGACCGTGCGCGCCGGTGTCGTGAATGACGATAAGATCCCCCATTTCAATTTCCGGGAGTGCTCTCTGGATAGCAAATTTATCACAATTTTCACAGAGGGAGCCGGTCACGTCATAAACGTGGTCTTTCGGTGCATCCGCTTTGCCCAGCACCGTGATGTGATGGTAAGCGCCGTACATGCCAGGGCGCATCAGGTCGGCCATGCAGGCGTCGGTGCCGATGTAGTCTCTATAAATGTGTTTGTAATGGATGGCTTTGGTCACCAGGAATCCGTAGGGGCCAGTCACCATGCGTCCGCATTCAAAGGAAATACGGGTGTGGTCGAAACCTTTGCCAGCCATTTTTTCTTCGTACAATTTCCTTGCGCCTTCGCCCAGGCCTTCTAGGTCTACGGGATCCTGTTCAGGACGATATGGAATGCCGATGCCGCCGCCGAAATCGATGAAGGAAACGGTGACGCCTTTTTCCTGCTGGATTTCATTGGCTAGGTCAAACATCATGCTGATAGTACCCAAGAGGCCAGGCAGTGCCAGTTCAGCGGAAATAACCATGGTGTGAATACCGATATAGGAAATGCCTTTTTCTTTGGCCCAGTCCACACATTTCATGAGCTGTTCACGGGTCATGCCGTACTTCGCTTCTTCTGGTTTGCCGATAATCGCATTGCCGCGAGCCATGTCGGGGCCGGGGTTGTAACGGAAGCAGATTTTTTCTGGCACCATATGGAGACGTTCCATGTCGTCCAGGTTGGAAATATCGTCCAAGTTCATGATAGCTCCCAGTTCGTAGGCCTTTTTAAATTCTTCATCTGGCGTATCGTTGGAAGAGAAAACGATGTCATCGCCAGTGATGCCCACCGTTTCAGACAGAACCAGTTCGGCCATGGAGCTGCAATCAGAACCTACATTCAAAGTTTTCAAGCTCTTCATGATCCAGGGATTCGGGGTGGCTTTCACAGCGAAGTATTCATGGAAATTGGGATTCCAGGAAAATGCTTTCTGGAGACGTTTCATGTTGTCCAAAATGCCTTTTTCATCGTAAATATGGAACGGTGTGCCATAAGTCTTGGCCACCTGGCGAATCAGTTCATCACTGAATGGAATTTTCTTTTCGTTCATTAATTGTTTCCTTCTTTCTGGGGAAATTTTGGTAGCTGGTGACTGGTGACTAGTGACTGGGATTATAATCTCCTAGTCCACCAGTCACTAGTCACCAGTCACCAGTCACTAATTTCCCGAATATATCGTGATTGTTAGATGTTTCATTATAACATGGGAGAATCGGGATGACTAGCCTATTTTAGTTAGAAGTGAGAAGTTAGAAGTGAGAAATGGTGGTGGCGGCGCACAAATTATAAAGCGCCGCTTATTATTAAGGTTAATATTCTGCTGATTTCTGTATCAAACATGGATATGTATATCATACAGTCAAGGTTATAGAGGTTATTATTAGGTTATGTGATTCCGATAATCTCATAACCCTTTATAACCTTTGTAACCCTGGTATATAAGGTATGTTCTGTTTGTTAGAAAAAAGTATTCTGCAGAATAATAACCTTACATCATCTGGGGCGCTATATAATTTGATGCGCCCCTTCCACCATTTCTCACTTCTAACTTCTCACTTCTAACTGCATAAAAAGGGTGTGAAAGCCAAGAGCCTCCACACCCTTTACTTGCCAAAGAGTTATTTATTATCCGCGTTTGAAACGGCCTTCTTGCTGTATTCTTCGGTCCATTTCTTGAAATTGCCGTTGTCCGTGTTTTCTTTGATCACTTCATTGACTACAGCCAGCACGTCTTCATTGCCTTTCTGGATAGCGGCAGCGGAGTTTTTCACCGCATTCGGGAATTTGATGTCCGAGAACATAAGGTCATCATTAAAAATGACATATTGCTGTCCCACGATGCCTTCCACCACCAGGCCATCCACTTTGCCGTGTTTCAGTTCCAAAACCACTTCCGGCACGTGAGCCAAGCCAACGATTTTCGCATCTTTGATTTGTTCTTTTGCCAGGGCTTCCTGGGTGGTGGATTTCTGAACGCCGATGGTCTTGCCATAGAGGTCTTCCACTTTCTTGTATTTGTCAGCGTCCTCTTTTCTTATGATCACCATCTGTTCCGTAGGAAGGTAGTTATCAGAGAAATCCATGGTCTTTCTCCGTTCGTCCGTGGGGTTGATGCCAGCGATAGCCAGATCCACTTTGCCACTAGTGAGGGAGGTCAGGAGGGCCTGGAAATTCATGTCCTGGATTTCCAGTTTCACGCCCAATTTATCCGCTACTTTCTGGGCCAGTTCCATATCGATGCCGATGACTTTCTTCTCTCCTACAGATGTATCGACGAATTCATATGGCGGGTACCCGGAAGCGGTGCCGACTACCAATTTGCCGTCTTTTTTAATCTTTTGCATCAGCGGACTTTCTTTCTGTGTATTCGCCTGGGAAGAAGCAGCGGGTTTGCTATCTCCTCCGCATCCTGCCAATGTAAAAGCAGCGGCTGCTGCCATGCCTAATGCTGCGAGTTTGAAAAGTTTGCTATGTTTGATCATGTGTATGCACTCCTTCTTGGATAGGGTTCTATAGGTTCTAAGGGTTCTCAAGGTTCTAAAGGTTTCTCGAATGTGCCAACCAACAATTAGCATCTATTAGCTCCTTCGAGAACCCTTAGTACCCTTAGTACCTTTAGAACCTTAAGCACCTTGTAAGCCTTTGTGAAATCATAGAATTGTCTCATCATTCCGATTCACGCTTCGTTTTTTGTATGCATAGATAATAGCATTTTTATGCAAGTTTGTCAATAAATATTCTTTATCTAGTTGGCGGTATGCAGTCGGCAGTTGGCAGTGATATTGTATTTTATTCGATATGAGATACATTTTATGTGATGCCAGCCGATGAATTTTGTGTATATTCATTCAGGAAATTAGGGTTTAGGGTTTGGGGTTTGGGAAAATTGACGATATACGCAAGTAGCACTAGCGCCTCGTCTCCCCCGTCGGGGGAGAATAAAAGAGGGGGCTGCTCTAGCGACATAAAACGCTATGAACACATCAAGCGAACTTTATGTTACCCGCCCCCTGCGATAAAAAGCGAAAAAATAATCCTTTTCATCGCTAGAAGCGGGCAGCACCAAGTTCGCTTGATGTGTTCATTGCGTTTCATATCGCTAGTGCAGCCCCCTCTGCCTACGGCAGCTCCCCCGACAGGGGAGCCAAGACGCTAGTCATGCTTTCGCCTCCGTCATTAAGCCCTTACCGCTACTGCTTCTGAGATTTCTCCACTCAGGGACACAAATCATTTCATTTCTTTTATGTCATCAAGCACAAATACGCCCGGTCGAAATGACGATTTTGGTTAGTGCCACTATTTCCTAATTTCTAGCTACTAATCCCTAATTCCTTAAATAACAAAAGAGGCATGAACGACTATTTCCATAACCTTTCATGCCTCCATATTGCCATGTCATTATGTTATACAAAATATGTGATAATTTCTGCAGAGATAAAAGTTTCTCAGGTTACTCAAGATTTTCAGGTCTCTCACGTTTCTCGAATGAGCTAATAACGCTTGCAACGATCGGCACGTTCGAGAAACCTTAGAACCTTGAGAACCCTTAGAAACCTGAGCAACCTGTATCTCTGCAGGATTCAACGTATGTATCACATATTTTAAAACTGCTACCGGCTATTTTGCCTTTTCCACAGCGATCTTGCTGTATTCATCCACCCATTTCTCAAACTGGCCAGATTCGGTGTCCTGTTTAATGACTTCATTGACAATCTTCATCACATCATCATTCCCCTGTTTCATAGCCACAGCGGAGACCTTCTTTGCCCCTTCAAACTGTACATCGGCCAAAGCCAGGTCATCATTAAATATCAAGTACTGTTTCGCTACGACCCCTTCCAGCACGATGCCGTCCAGTTTTTCATTTTTCAGCTGAAGGATAGCATCCGGCACGCTGGAGAGGCCCATGGCACTGGCTCCTTCCACTTTCTGAGCAGTCGCTTCCTGGGTGGTGGATTTTTCTGCGCCCAAGGTCTTTCCTTTCAGGTCAGCCGCAGTCTTGAATACGTGCTGGTTCTTTTTCAAAACGAGCAGTTTCTGTTCTGTCGGAAGATAGAGGTCAGAGAAAGCCATCACTTTTTCTCTTTCCGGTGTCGGAGATACGCCGCCGACCGCAATATCTACTTTCCCAGCGGTCACGGAAGAAAGGAGAGCAGAGAATCCCATGTCCTGTACTTCCATAGGAACGCCCAATTTTTCGGCGATCTGTTTGCACATTTCAATATCCAAACCAATGACCTGTTTATCCGCAGATGTAGCATCGACGAATACATAAGGAGGATAGCCAGAAGAGGTGCCGACGATGAGCTTGCCTCTTTTCTTGATCGTTTCCATCAGCGCACTCTGGCCCTGCTGACCAGAAGCGGCCGGTGCTTCTGCTTTCTTATCATCGCCGCAGCCAGCCATAGCCAATGCGGATGCAGCGGCCAATCCGAGCAGTGCGAATTTTATGGATTTCTTCATGTTAAAAACCTCGTTTCCTGTAACTAGTGTAGTGACTGTACCATGATTCATGACGAAATGCCTGTGTGCTTCCTGCTGTTGGTTGTTGGTTGTTAGTTGTTGGTTGTTTGGATCCAACAACCTAAGACAAACATTTTTCTCGTTTATCGAATCATGAATAGATATGCAATCACTAGAATAAATAACTGATTGAATAGTAGCATGGTGGAAATAGGGTTGTCAAGAAAGACGATAGAGTCACTTGGCATGCTTTCGCTATTTGCTAAAAGGTTATAATTTTCTGATTTCGACTATCTCAATGAGCATGACTTCTATAGGAAAAGGGTTATAAAAGGTTATACCATTTTCATGAATAACCCTTCATAACCCCTTTGCTATGGTCTTTTCTTTAATTGTCTCAAAATGTGCTTGGAAAAATCATAACCTTTATCCTAGCGGAATTATTTCTATTGTGATAAACGTTTCTCTGCAGAATTATAACCTTTCCCTATATCAAATCTTACTATTTGCCGCTACCAGATCACTTGGTAGCATTCTCCACCGCCTTCTTCGTCATTTCGTCCACCCACTTATCGATGTTGCCATTTTCTTTGTTTTCTTTGATGACTTCATTGATGAGCTGGATCACGTCATCGCTGCCTTTCGGGACAGCCACAGCAGAGCCCTGGGTATCAATCTGGAAATAGACTTCCGTCGGTGCCAGGTCGGGATTGGTCACCAAGTACTGGCCGCCTACGATGCTCTGGACTGGTACGGCATCCACTTTGCCCTGTTTCAATTCCATCAGCGCATCTGGTACTTTTGCCAATGCCACCACTTGCGCGTCTTTGATTTGTTCATTGGTCAATTTCTCCTGGAGCGTGGATTTCTGGAGAGCAATTTTCTTCCCATTGAAATCAGCCAGGGTTTTATATTTCCCGGCATCTTCTTTCCGAACCAGCAAGGTCTGCTTCCCCACCAGGTAACTATCGGAGAAATCAACGGTCTGCTTTCTTTCATCTGTCGGCGTGATGGCGGAAATCGCAATGTCCACTTTCCCAGTGGTGATAGAAGAAAGCAAGGACTGGAATGTCATGTCCTGCACTTCCAGCTTGACACCCAATTTCCTTGCCACCGCTTCTGCCACTTTCACGTCGATGCCGGTGATCACTTTCTTATCCTTCACCGAGGTATCAAGAAATTCATAAGGCGGGAATCCTGGCGCTGTGCCGACCACCAGTTTGCCTTCTTTCTTAATTTTCTGCATCAAAGCACTCTGCCCCGCCTGGGCAGAAGAAGCCGCCGGTTCTGCTTTCTTGTCGTCCCCACAACCAGCCAAAGCGAATGCACTGGCAGCGGCCAGTCCTAAGATGGCGAATTTCAACATTTTCTTCATAATAGAATACCCCTTCTCTGTATAGAAAATACATTTTATTCAATCAATTTGAATTTTTATGTAGATAATATACATCTTTGGGAATAAAAATGCAAGAGGGAAATGTTGTTGGTTGTTGGTTGTTAGTTGTTGGTCCCCAATCATTCAAAAAATAGCGGTATCACACCTATCGTCATTTCGACCGATGGGATTAGTGCTTGTTGAATCTACGGTGTAGTTCAGGTCTATGTTGGACAGAAGTGGAGAAATCTTGAGACACTAGCGAGACTTTTCGTTAGTGTCTCAAGATTTCTCCACTTTTGTCTCACATAGTCGCTTGGCTCTAATGCGTCATCAAGCACAAATCCCATCGGTCGAAATGACGATAGATTTTTATACCGCTATCTAAAACATAAAAACCGGTTAGTCATTGTTACTGGTTGTTAGTTGTTAGTTGTCTGGGACCAAACAACCGACAACCAACAACTAACAACTAACAAAAAATAAGCAGTAGTGGTTACTGCTAACCGCCTACTGCCTACTTACAACTTGGTAGCTAGTGACTGGTGACTAGTGACTAGAAGAAATGTAATTCCAGTCACTAGTCTACCAGTCACCAATGCTGGTTCTTTTCGCTGATAATGATATACCAACAGTGTATGAAATTTACCGATTCACTTTTTCTACCAATGTGACAATTTCCGTTTTCTTCTCTTCCAACAATTCCCGATCCCCCCTCGTCTCCATATTGAACCGGATAAGCGGTTCCGTATTGGACGGGCGGAGGTTGAAACGCCAATTCGTAAATTCCAGTCCCACACCATCGATGTCATCGATACGGGTGGCTTTGGGCGCATAGGTTTCTTTCACGATACGCAGTGTTTCCTGTACGTTTTTCGCAGGCAAATTGATTTCGCCGCTGCAGGGAAATTTGTTTTCCATGTCCGCTACCAATTCGCCTAGATGTTTTCCTTTTTCACTCATGATTTGCGCCACGATGAGCCAAGGAATCATACCGGAATCACAATAGGAAAATTCACGGAAGAAATGATGGGCACTATTTTCGGCACCGTAAATGCCTTGTACCCGGCGCATGGTTTCTTTCATGAACGCATGGCCCCCTTTGGATTCCACCGGATGACCACCCAGGTCATGGCAAATCTTTTGGGTGCACCAGAAAACCCGCGGGTCATGGATGATGGTTTCTCCGGGATGCTGTTTCAGGAAATATTCCGCCAAGAGGCCCACCATGTAG
This sequence comes from Paludibacteraceae bacterium, assembly GCA_963597965.1. Classification (GTDB taxonomy): domain Bacteria; phylum Bacillota; class Negativicutes; order Veillonellales; family Dialisteraceae; genus Dialister. Next base: position 28,988 of record CAVBRV010000001.1, read on the forward strand.
TAGCCTTCTACGAATTTCCCTTTTTCATCGATGAAGAAGCAACGGTCGAAATCGCCGTCCCAGGAAATCCCCAAATCTGCTTTTTCCCGAAGTACCGCTTCCACCAAAGGTTTCCGGCATTCTTCCAGCATGGGATTGGGTACACCGTGAGGGAAACTGCCGTCTGGATTCATGTAGAGTTCGGTGAAAGTAAAGGGCAAATGTCTCTTCAATTCTTTGAAAACCACATTGGCGCAGCCGTTGCCGGCGTCCACCACGATGTGGAAAGGCTTCATTTTCGTCACGTCCACAAAGGACAAAACGGATTGGATGTAATCGTCCAAAATGTCTTTGGTATGACGCTGGCCCTTCCTATTTCCTTCAAAAAAATTTCCAGAGAACGCCAAGGCTTCGATGCCTTTCAGCCCTGTATCGGCGGAAACGGGCACACCTCCTTGCCGCACAATTTTGATACCGTTGTAATTGGAGGGATTGTGGCTGGCGGTGATCATCATGCCCCCATCCATGCCATAGTGGAAGGTGCCGAAATACATCATTTCCGTGCCGCAAAGGCCGATGTCGTACACATCGCTGCCGCTATCCATGAGGCCCTGCATCACCGCTTCCGCGATGGCCTTAGAACTGGGGCGGACGTCGTAGCCGACGCACATGGTTTTCGGGTGGTACAAATCGCCATAAGCCCGGCCCACGCGGTACGCCAAATCTTCATTCACTTCGGTAGGCACCACGCCGCGGATGTCGTAGGCTTTGAATCCACCGTGAGAAAGCGCAAGGGGTTCCATTATTTCTTCTCCTCTTTTTCTGCCAACCGTTCCAAAACCTTCACGTACCCATCGGCGCCGTATTTCAAGCAACGTTTCACCCGGGAAATCGTGGCCGTGCTGGCCCCCGTGGCTTCTTCGATGCGATCATACTTCTCCCCTGTCTGCAGCAACCGCGCCACTTCCAGCCGTTGGGACATGTCCCGAATTTCATTGATGGTGCACAAATCTTCAAAAAATTCGTAGCACTCTTCTCTATTTTTCAATTCCAAAATCCCGTCCAACAGACGGTCTGTCAAAGGATTCACCAGTCTCTGATTCACGCTCATATATGTTTCCTCCTACTTATATAGGTGACTGGTGACTTGTGACTAGTGACTGGTATCTAGGAAAACGCAAACTCCTAGTCACCAATCACAAGTCACGAGTCACTTATTTACTTTATCATATTATAGCATTAGAGGGGACGTAACGTAAAGAGAGGGAAACTGCGTAAAGGTTATTATGGTGATGATTCCGTTAGCTACCATAGAGCAGTTTTCGCTACGCAAAGGGTTATTATTCTACCATGAGCTTTTATTTCAGTCTATCCAAATACCGCTATCATTAAGGTTATGGAGGGTTATTTTTTATACATAACCTTCCATAACCTTTTATAACCTTGATACCATCGGTAGTTAGATATGTTGAATAAAAGAGCGAAGCAGAATAATAACCTTATTTCCAAGCGAAATATCAGTATGTTTGCCAACGAAATCAGCACAATAATACCCTTTACAAAACATCTGCGGCGCTTCCAAATTTTGCGCGCCGCCACAACCATTCCTCACTCCTCATTCCTAATTTCTCATTGTATTTCTCTTGACATTCCTTCTCATTCAGAGTACTATAGGTTCAATCGCATTATAATTTTTATAGTGCCTAATTTCACAGAGTAAATTCATCATGAGTGGCGGAGGGACTGGCCCTTTGAAACCACGGCAACCATCTTTTAGAAACGGTGCCAATTCCAGCGGGTAAATACCCGAAAGATGATGTGAACCCTCACTTTCATCTTTCCGATGAAAGTTTTTTTAGTGGCTTTTCATGACATCGACACACAACGTGCAAAACTCCGATTACGAATTGTTGTTGGTTGTTAGTTGTTGGTTGTTTGGATTCCCAGACAACCAACAACTAACAACAATCCGCTATCGGTTTGAATAGAGATGATAAGTCACTGCGTACAAAGCGATAAGGAGCTCCCAATGATTGAACTGAAACATATAACCAAAATATATGGCACATTCAAAGCACTGGACGACATTAGCCTGACCATCAAAGACGGAGAAATCTTTGGTATCGTGGGGCAATCCGGTGCCGGCAAATCCACTTTGGTTCGCTGCATCAATATGCTCGAACCTCCGACTTCCGGTGAAGTCCTCATCAATGGCAAAGATTTGACCAAATTATCCAAGAAAGAATTGCGGACCGAACGCAAGAACATCGGCATGATTTTCCAGCATTTCAACCTGCTCTCTAGCCGTACCGTGGCTGGCAATGTGGCATTTCCTTTGGAACTGGCAAACGTACCGAAAGCAGAACAGAAGAAACGGATCGATGACATTCTCGAACTGGTCGGCCTCACCGAATACAAGGACAAATACCCAGCCCAGCTCTCTGGCGGGCAGAAACAGCGCGTGGGCATCGCGAGAGCCATTGTTTCCAATCCCTCCGTGCTGCTCTCCGATGAAGCCACCAGCGCTTTGGACCCGGAAACGGTGAAATCCATCCTGCAGCTCTTGAAAGACATCAATAAGAAACTGGGCATCACCATCATCATGATCACCCACCAAATGGAAGTCATCAAGGAAATCGCCGAACATGTAGCGGTCATCGAACACGGCCACATCATAGAAGAAGGTTCCGTAGTGGACCTCTTCACCAACCCGCAGACTGAAACGCTGAAGAAATTCGTCGGCTCTGTCATGTCCTCTGAAGTGCCGGAACAGCTCTCTCACATGGACATCCACCCCACCAAAGAAAAAGACACGGACCAGACCGTGCTCTCCCTCTCCTTCCGTGGCGACGTGGCAAACGAACCGATCATTGCCAACTTGATTAAGAAATACAACCTGGACGTGTCCATCCTCTACGGTTCCATCGATTACATCCAGAACGTTTCCTTCGGCCGCCTCATCATCACCATCATCGGTCATGAATCGGACATGAAGGAAGCCCTTGACCATTTACAGTCTTTACCCATTACAAGCGAGGTGCTCGGATATGTCTCCAGTCATAACTAATTTACTTCTGAAAAGTACGGCAGAAACCCTGTACATGCTGGGTGTTTCTGCTTTCATCGCCGCCGTCATCGGCATTCCCCTAGGGATTCTCCTGGTGGTCACTGAAAAGAAAGGCATCCTGGCCTGCCCCATGCTAAATAAGCCGCTGGCTTTCATTATCAATATGATTCGTTCCATTCCATTCATCATTTTGATGGTGGCTATCATTCCACTGACCAGAATCATTGCGGGCACCTCCATCGGCACCACCGCAGCCATCGTCCCACTGACCATCGCTGCCATTCCTTACACCGCTCGTATGGTGGAAACATCAATCCGCGAAGTGCCTTTCGGCCTCATCGAAGCGGCAGAATCCATGGGTGCTTCCCCATTCCAGATTATTAAGAAAGTGCTCATCCCGGAAGCCCTGCCTTCCATCATTGAAAATATCACCGTCGTGGTCGTCACCCTCATCGGTTCCTCCGCTATGGCCGGCACCATCGGCGGCGGCGGCCTCGGCGACCTGGCTATCCGCTACGGATACCAGCGCTTCCAGGCAGACGTCATGGTAGCCACCATCCTAGTCCTCATCGTGGTAGTCCAGCTGATTCAGTTCATTGGAAGTAATCTAGCCAAGAAAGCTAATAAAAAGTAAGAGTCATTTCGCCGTTCTCGCTCTCTAATAGTGAGGAGTGAGGAATTAGGAGTTAGGAGTGAAGGTAGGCCTGACACAATTCATATAGTCAGGCCAAATATTATAAAAAATATAATTAATGGCGCCGCTTCCAAATTTTGTGCGGCGCTACCACCACTCCTCACTCCTCACTCCTAATTCCTCACTATCAAAAAGGGTTTCAACCAGCCCTGTATTCACACAGGTTCTGGCAATTTATAAAAGAAGGGAAGTTTTAACTATGTTAAAGAAATTTGTTATCGCCGGTCTTTGCGCCCTCTCCGCAGCAGCAATTATCTCCGGTTGCGGTTCCGATGCAAAACCCGCCTCCTCCGCTGCTCCACAGGAAAAGAAAGAAATCACCGTCGGTGCTACCGCCGGTCCTCATGCAGAAGTGGTTGAAGCTGCTGCAAAAGAAGCAGAAAAGAATGGCCTCAAAGTCAACGTAAAGGAATTTTCCGACTACGTCACCCCAGACCAGGCACTGGCTGACGGTGATCTGGACCTGGTGGTTTACCAGCACGAACCGTTCCTCAACAACTTCAACAAACAGCACAACACCAATCTCGTTTCCATCGGTAAAGCAATCCTCATGCGCATGGGCATTTACTCCAACAAGTATAAAGATGTGAAAGACATCCCGGACGGCGCTACCATTTCCATTCCAAACGACCCCACCAATGAAGGTCGTGGCCTCCAGCTCCTCGAAAAAGCAGGCCTCATCAAACTCAAAGAAGGCGTGGGCATGAAAGCTACTCCGGCTGATGTGGTAGAAAATCCGAAGAACCTGAAATTCAACGAACTCGAAGCAGCCCAGCTTCCGAGAAGCCTGGATGATGTAGACGCATCGGTCATCACCATGAACTACGTCATGAGCTCCGGCCTCTCCCCGAAAGACCAGGGCATCTACTTGGAAGCCAAAGACACCCCACTGGCTGTGATGATCATCGCTGCTCGTGACAAAGATAAAGACCAAGCTGCGTACAAGAAATTCGTACAGGCTTACCAGTCTGAATCGGTCAAGAAGTTCATCGCTGAAAAATATAAAGGAACCATTGAACCAGCTTGGGAATGATATGTTAGTCAGCAGTTAGCTGCTCCCAGTAGGCAGATTTACTGCATGGAAAAAGACCGCTTGAGAATAGCGGTCTTTTTTTGTTGGTTCTGGGGTTCTGGAGGTGGTGATTTGGTTTGAGGCAACTGGTATGCATGCCGCTGTCAGAGGATTCTGGGGGTGATGAAATTGGATAGAGGCATTTGGCATATATACAGCTCTCATAGGGTTCTAAAGGTTCTGAGGGTTCTGAGGGTTCTAAGGAAATATGCCTCTTCCCTACTCCGTCATTTCGACCGATGGGATTTGTGCTGAATGGCTCTATCGCTTTTCTGCGACTATGTGAGACAGAAGTGGAGAAATCTTGTGGAACTAACGTTGTTTCCGATAGTGTCTCAAGATTTCTCCACTTTTGTCCAACATAGTCGCTTAGCCCTAAAAAGTCGTCAAGCACTAATCCCATCGGTCGAAATGACGATAATAAAAATACCGCTATCCCCACTGCCTACCAATGCTATTAAGTTAAGCGAAATATACGATGATTTCTGCTGCTGTAAAGGTTACTCAGGTTTCTCAGGATGCTAAGGTCTCTCAGGTTCCTCGAATGAGCTAATGACGTCAGCGACTATTGGCACATTCGAGAAACCTGAGTACCCTTAGAACCCTTAGAACCCTTTGTACCTTGAGCAACCTGTAACCGCAAGCGTTAGCATGCCTACTGACTCAAATCCTTAACTTAACAGCATTGCACTGCCTACTGAGAACTGCCAACCGCCTACTACTCCCCCAATCCCTAGCTCCTAATCCCTAATCCCCATAAAAAATGCGGCGCTTCCAAATTCTTATGCGCCGCCACCACCACTCCTCACTCCTCATTCCTAACTCCTCACTACAAGAAAAAGGAGCCATCCCAATGATAGCTCCTTTTTATATACCGCAGGATTATACTTTCTCGCCCTTCTGTATCCGCAAAATGGCTTCTTTCGCTGCTTTCTGAGCAGCTTCTTTTTTATTCTTCCCAATGCCGCTTCCCATGTGTTTCCCATTGATGGTGATATCCATCCAAATGGTTTTATCATGGTCCGGTCCTTCGTCGTGGGTGACGATGTAGCGAATATCCACATCCCCGTGGCACTGGACCAGTTCTTGCAAGTCCGACTTGTAATCGTGGTCATAGTCGCCTTGGTCGATAAGGTCCAGGAATTTCTTCATATGGCCCAGGATGAAGCGGGCAGCCACTTCGTAGTTATTGTCCAAGTAAATGGCTCCAATCACCGCTTCAAATGCATCGCCCAGGATGGAGATTCTGGTCCGTCCGCCGGACATTTCTTCTCCTTTTCCTAAGCGCATGTATTCGCCTACGTGGAATTTGGCCGCACATTCGGCGCAGGATGGTTTACATACCACGCTGGCTTTCGCGCGGGTCAGTTCCCCTTCCGGCCAGGTCGGGAAGCGGAGGAAAAGGTATTCTCCGATGACCAGGTCCAGAATAGCATCGCCTAGAAATTCTAGGCGTTCATTATCGTGAATGACTTCGTTTTTATGCTCATTGGCATAGGATGTATGAGTCAGGGCCGTATTCAGCAGTTGGGCATTTTGCACGGGAATTTCATTTTCCAGCGCAAATTTCTCAATCTCTGCCAGACGGTCTCTCTTTCTCATTTCAGCATGGCTCATTCTTCATAGCGCCTCATGATGACAACTGCATTGTGACCGCCGAAGCCAAAGGCATTGGACATGGTCACGTCCACTTTCATATCCACTGGCCCTTCTTTCGCATAGTTCAGGTCACATTCCGGATCGGGGGTCTGGAGATTCAAGGTCTGATGGACTTTGTTGTTCTGAATGGAAAGCACACAAACAACCGCTTCAATCGCACCAGCCGCACCGAGAAGGTGACCGGTCATGGATTTGGTGGAGTTGACGATAATGTCATAAGCATGCTGTCCCAGCACTTCTTTGATAGCCTTGGTTTCGTTTTTATCGTTCAGGCCGGTGGAAGTGCCATGGGCATTGATGTAATCAATATCTTCTGGGGAAATACCAGCATCCTGGATGGCATTTTTCATGCAGCGAGCGGCCAGTTCACCACCCGGTCTTGGGGCGGTCATATGGTAGGCATCACCATTGGTGCCATAGCCGAGAACTTCGGCGTAAATGTGAGCGCCACGTTTCTTCGCGTGTTCCAGTTCTTCCAGAATGAGGACACCAGAGCCTTCGCCCAGGACAAAACCATCACGGCGAACGTCAAAGGGGCAGGACGCTTCTTCCGGTGGGCAATCACGGGAAGAGAGAGCATGCATGGCAGCAAATCCAGCCATTGGAGTCTTGGCAACAGCCGCTTCGGTGCCGCCAGCAAACATCACGTCTGCATCGCCCCACTGAATCATGCGGGTCGCACGGCCGATGGAGTTATTGCCAGACGCACAAGCGGTGACGTCGGTGAGAACCGGTCCCTGGAGACCGAAAGTAATGGAAACCATACCGGAAGCCATGTTGGCAATCATCATAGGAACAGCAAATGGATTGACTTTCGCCGGACCACGTTTTTCGATACGTTCTACCGTATCTTCCATGGTAGCAATCCCGCCGATACCGGTACCAATGATGGTGCCGACCCGGTTCGGATCTTCCTGGCTCATATCCAGTTTCGCATCTTCTACAGCCATTTTGGCAGCAGCTACGGCGAACTGGGCATTTCTGTCCATGTGACGGACAGCCTTTCTGTCGCCTACATATTTGACAGCGTCAAAGTCTTTGACTTCGCCCGCAATTTTTACAGGAAATTCGGAGGCATCAAATTCCGTAATCGGAACAATGCCAGATTTCCCTGCCAGCAGGGCATTCCAGAACGCATCCAAACCGATACCTACCGGAGAAACCACGCCCATACCAGTGACTACAACTCTTCTTTTTTCCATGAAAGGAGCACCTCGCTTAATTGAAATCTTTTTGAAATTCTATAAAACAATCTATGCAATATGTTAGATTTTTGGATAAATTTTTTGTTGCTAGTTGATGGTTCTTTGTTGTTAGACATTCCCAACAACAAACAATCAACAACCAGCAACATGAATGACAGAGAATATCTCAAAAAAACAGGCCACACTCACAAGAGTGATCTACTTTTTTGAAATATTTTCTATTTTTTTGTGACTGGTGACTAGTGACTAGTAGCTAGGGATTAGTAGCTAGGGATTAGGGATTAGGGATTAGGAAACACACATCTCCCTATTTCCTTTTGTATAACCTGTCCAAAGGACGTAACCTTTTATAACCCTTCATAACCTTTTGGCACTACGTAGAGCATCGCAAAAGCCTCTACCCATATACCGCTACAAAAACTGCCTACTGCTAACTACAAACTGCCTACTAATCAAAGATTCATATGGTGTTACCGGAGAGGTTGCCCTCCCCGGTTTTTCCATTATGAGTTTCTGAAGTTCAGAAATTACTGCTGGCTGTCGATGTAGTCTACAGCGTTCTTTACAGTTTTGATCTTTTCAGCAGCATCGTCCGGGATTTCGATGTCGAATTCTTCTTCAAATGCCATGATCAGTTCAACGATGTCGAGGGAATCAGCGCCCAGGTCGTCGATAAAAGTGGAGTCGATGGTAACATCAGCTTCGCTTACGCCCAGCTGGTCAACAACGATTTTCTTTACTCTGTCAAAAGTGCTCATCTCTAGTTTCACCACCTTTCTATGCAGGAAACGCCCGAAGGCAAAATCTCCTTTAGTCGTACCTTATAGATTATATTACATAACCATTCCGCCGTCTACCTTTAAAACTTGTCCAGTGATATAACTTGCCTCTTCAGAAGCAAGGAAGCACACTGCTTTGGCAACGTCTTCAGCCAGGCCCATACGGCCCAAAGGAATGGACTGAAGCATGATTTCTTTATTCTTTTCTGGAATCACTTCGGTCATATCGGTGGCAATGAAGCCAGGAGCCACTGCGTTGACACGAATATTTCTACCAGCCAATTCTTTTGCCGTCGCTTTGGTGAGGCCGATAACGCCGGCTTTGGCAGCGGCATAGTTAGCCTGACCCGCATTTCCCATGATACCTACCACAGAAGCGATATTGACGATGGCGCCTTTTTTCTTTCTCATCATCATCTGGGCTGCCGCTTTGGTAGTCAGGAAATCGCTCTTCAAATCGGTGGAAAGGACGGCGTCCCAATTTTCTTCTTTCATGCGAATGAGAAGGCCGTCACGAGTAATCCCCGCATTGTTCACCAATACGTCGAGCTGACCAAATTCCTCTTTGATGGTTTTGAACATGCGATCCACATCGTCCGCGTTGGACACATCCCCCTGGAGGGTAAAAGCCTGTCCGCCAGCAGCGATGATTTCGTCTTTCACTGCTTCTGCGGCGGCCTGGCTGCCTGCATAGTTCACAGCCACGGCGTAGCCTTTCGCAGCGAGAGCGAGCGCAATGGCCTTGCCAATGCCGCGAGACGCGCCAGTGACAAGAGCTGTTTTTGTTACGTTTTCCATGAATTATTCTCCTTTCAGAGCGGCTACCACTTCATCGATGGTAGCTACATCTTCTGCATGGTGGGTCGGGATGGAACGGTCAATCTTTCTCATGAAACCAGAAAGAACGGTGCCCGGACCGGCTTCAACAGCGCAATCCATGCCGCCGGCGATCATATTCCGAATGGATTCATCCCAATGTACCGGATGAGCGGCCTGTTCTACCAAGTTCTGACGGATTTCATCAGCCTTGGTTTCTTCCTTGGCATTCACATTTGCTACGACCGGAATGGTGGTGTCGTGAATATCAATCTTATCCAATACTTCTTTCAGCCGAGCAGCAGCCGGTTCCATCAAAGAAGAATGGAATGGAGCACTAACTTTCAGCGGAATGGCACGACGAGCACCGGCTTCTTTCAGTGCGCTGCATGCTTTTTCTACAGCGAAGGTCGCGCCAGCGATAACCACCTGTCCAGGGCAGTTGAAATTGACCGCCTGTACAGGAAGCGCATCGGTGGAAACAGAAGCGCACACTTCTACGATTTTTTCTGGAGCAAGGCCAATGACAGCAGCCATGCCCCCTTCTCCCAGCGGTACCGCTTCCTGCATGAACTTGCCGCGAAGATGCACGATGTATACGGCATCAGCAAAGGAAATAGCCCCAGCGGCTACCAAAGCAGAATATTCGCCCAAGCTATGCCCTGCAGCGATGTCTGGCGTGAGACCATGTTCCTTCAAAACCTGCCATACGCAAACACTGGCGGTCAAAATAGCAGGCTGGGTAAATTCGGTCTTCATGAGCTCCGTATCGGGCCCTTCAAACATCATCTTGGAAATAGAAAATCCCAAGGTCTCATCTGCTTCATGAATCAATTTCTTGACAGAATCGTATTTTTCATACAAATCCTGCACCATTCCAACCTTCTGGGACCCCTGCCCAGGGAAAAGAAATGCGGTTTTCATCAAATTACGCCTCCAATTTATACACCTATATACACAAAGATATATGAACGATTTAGCTCGGAGTTAGAAGTTACAAGTGAGAAGTGATGGTAGTTGCGTCACGATGGAGTGAATAACATTGGCATTCATTCCGCTTGTGCAGCCCCCTCTTGTGTTCTCCCCCAAAGGGGGAGATAAATAAGGTATAAACCTATTTACGCATCAAATGAAATAGCGCCGCATAAAATTTAAAATATTGGCTTTGCTTTATGAATTGTGCAAAGCCTACCACCATTCCTCATTTCTCATTCCTAATTCCTCATTGCCTTTAAAACCATTTCATCACATCGCAGCCCCAGGTGAGACCGGCGCCGAAGCCGGTGAGGACTACGTAATCACCGTGTTTCACGCGGCCGGCACGGACCACTTCGTCCAGCGCAATGCCTACGGAAGCAGCAGATGTATTGCCATAACGATCCACATTGACGTACATGTGCTCCGGTGGAAGGCCCAGACGTTTTGCGATAGCCTGGATGATACGGTTATTTGCCTGATGGGCGATGAACATATTGATGTCTTCTTTGGTAATGCCTGCCATGTCCAAGGTTTTCAGCGTGGTGGCACCCATATGACGGACAGCGGCTTTGAATACTTCCGGTCCTTCCATGTGAATATAAATACGACCAGAATCGATAGCGCGATGGGTCACTGGTTCTGCGACACCACTAGCAGGGATGTTCAGAATTTTCCCTAAGCTCCCATCACTGCCCAGGTCGGAAGCCAGAAGACCATAGCCCTCTTCCACTTCGCCAATCACAGCAGCGCCAGCGCCATCGCCGAAAAGAATGCAAGTGCCCCGGTCTTCCCAGTTCACCAGGCGAGACAGGATTTCGGCCCCGATGATGAGGATGTGCTTGTACATGCCCGCTTTCACCAGGTTCGATGCCAGTGCTACGGCATAAATATAGCCAGAGCAGCCAGCGGAAATATCCATAGCCCCTGCATGCTTGCAGCCCAGTTTATCCTGCACCATGCAAGCCGTCGACGGCACCACATAGTCAGGAGAAGCGGTAGCTACGATGATGTAATCAATATCATCGGGTGTCACCTTCGCCATGTCCATGGCATTCTTCGCCGCTTCCACACAAAGGTCAGAGGTGGTCTGATTCTTCGCCGCGATGTGTCTGGTTTCGATACCCGTGCGGGTCCGAATCCATTCATCGCTGGTATCTACCATTTTTTCAAGATCCGCATTGGAGAGAATCTTGTCCGGCGCATAATGGCCGGTACCCAAGATTCCTGCGGAGCGTAGTTCACTCATATATGTAATGTGTCCTTTCTATAGTTTGCTTTTGGTAGCTCGTGACTGGTGACTAGTGACTAGTAAATATTTCCAGTCACTAGTCACCAGTCACAAGTCACCATCAACTATTCGGTTTTCATCTGCTTCAACGTATCCATCACAATCTGATCCAGATGTTCCCGGCATACGTCTTCTGCCATATGGATGGCATTCTTGATAGCCTTTGCTTTGGAGGCGCCGTGACAGATGAGAAGCCCGCCCTTGATACCAAGCAACGGCGCACCGCCGTATTCGGCGTAATCCAAACGCTTCACCATGTATTTCTTCAAAGCCGGTTTTAAAAGAAGGCCTCCGATTTTTGCCAGAATGCCTCCCTTGTACACCGCATCTTTCAAGAGAGAAGCCACCAACTTGCCGGCCCCTTCTCCAAATTTCAATACCACATTTCCTGTAAACCCATCGGTGACAATCACGTCAAATTCTCCGGTCATCACGTCGCGGCCTTCTGCATTGCCTGCGAAAGGAATGACAGTCTGCTGACGAAGAATTTCATTGGCTTCCGCTACCAGAGGGCTGCCTTTGGTCACTTCTTCCCCGATATTGAGAAGTCCGATTTTCGGAGAGGAAATGCCTGCCACTTTCGTGGCATAGATATAGCCCAGCAGCGCATTTTGCACGTAAGTTTCCACCTTCGGCTGGGCACTGGCCCCCGAATCAATGAGGTAAGTATATCCCCCTTTTTGATTGGGAATGGGAGTCAGAATGGCGGGACGTTCGATGCCTTTGATACGACCGATACCCAAAAGACCAGCAGTCACAGCGGCGCCTGTGGAACCAGGCGCTACCAACGCACCACATTCACCCTGTTTCACCAGGCGAGCTCCCACAGAAACGGACGCATCCTTTTTCTTGCGGTAAGCCATGCCCGGATGTTCACCCATTTCGATGACTTCCGATGCATGATGGATTTCAATCAAAGGATTCTGATCTTCCCCATTCTTTTCCAGAATTGAACGAATCTGTGCTTCATCCCCTACCAGAACGACGGGAATTTTCCATTCTCTCACCGCCTGAATGGCGCCCAATACAATTTCCAGCGGCGCAAAATCTCCACCCATAGCATCGACAGCTATTTTTTTCATGGGGACGCCTCCCTTATTTCAAAATTTCCATAATAAACTTTGCGCGGAACACTTCTTCCTCCCCGGCAAAGAAACTGATATAAATATGCTTTTTATTTCCTCTAACCAATACAATACGGCCCTTCATCACCAAAGCAGTCCCTGGTACAACAGGTACTTTATACTTGATATTTCCTACTTGGGTCGATGCAAAGGACACGCCAGCCAAAGACTCCGCAAAAGAAGCAGCAGCGCCATACAATCTTTCTGCTGATACCATGCCGGCCCCATTGGCCATTTCTTCTCTGGTTTGAAATAATCCGACAGCTTTATGTCCCACATCCAAATCAAGAATGCGGATGCCTTCCTGGGTATCGGTCCCATGACCGGCTACCAAGTGTTCCACCCGGTCTCGCATTTGGGGGATTCTTAAAATCTGTCTATCCAGACGAATCGTTGCAGCGGAGACAGAAAACTTTTCTGCCAGATCCCCATCTGTCAGACATGGATTTTGGCGAAGTAGATTCTGTACGGCAGTTCGTCTATCATTTTTATCCATTTTCATTTTTCTGCTCACTTTTATCACCTGCTGATAATACTATATCACAAGTCGTCAAGTTCTGCATCTAGGGAAATGGGAAACTTTTCGCAAATGGAAATATATCATTTGAATGATACCGATAATTTCACTGTTGTTAGTTGTTTGTTGTTGGTTCTTGGGGGAACTAACAACAAACAACTAACAACTAACAACCATGCCACCATTCCATCTATGCCCCTCCCAAATCGCCCTATTTCACGAGCAATTTTAATCACTAACTTTTATCACCAGGTGATATTTAAAACGGTATAAATTGTTTGTTTAAGAAAAATTCCAACACTTTTTCAAAATTATCATTGACTTATTTCATGACTTAGCATAAACTACAGTAAATACAGGATATATGACATTTGAAAATTTGTCAAACGATATTTTGAAAGTGTATTATTAAAGTAGGCAGTTAGCCGTAAGCAGTTGGCAGTGTACCGCCAGTGCATCACTCTCAATGTTATTGGGTGGCTGGTAGACTAGTGACTGGTGACTGGTGACTAGGAAAAAGCGTAGCCCAGTCACTAGTCACTAGTCACCATATACTGCCAACCGCTAACTGCTAACTGCCTACTTACCAAGGAGAACAATTATGAACTTACCGAAATTACACATTGGAAATCTGACCGCTGACGTACCGATCGTACAGGGCGGCATGGGCATCGGCGTCAGCCTGTCCGGCCTCGCCAGTGCGGTGGCAAATGAAGGCGGCGTGGGCGTCATTTCTGCTGCCAACATCGGCTTCAATGAACCCGATTTCCGTACCCATACCATCGACGCCAACCTCAGGGCCATCAAAGAACAACTTCGCATTGCCAAAGAAAAAGCCAAACGCGGCATCATCGGCATGAACATTATGTGGAAAGGCCAAAACTACGAAGACTATGCTCGCTGCGCTGCCGAAAACGGGGCAGACATCATTTTCTCCGGTGCCGGCCTCCCCGCCGACCTCCCGGCTTGCGTCGAAGGAACCGATACGAAAATCGCCCCCATCGTAGGCTCCCCGAAAGCAGCCCGCGTCATTTTGAAACTTTGGGATCGCCACCATCATCGCACCGCCGATATGGTAGTCATCGAAGGACCAAAAGCCGGCGGACACCTGGGATATACCAGAGAACAAGTCAAAGAACACGAACACGACGGCTACGAAAAAGAAATCAGCGAAATTCTAGCGGTGGTCAAAGAATTTGAAGAGAAATTCCAGAAAAAAATTCCCGTTGTCTTCGGCGGTGGTGTATTTGACAAAAAAGACATCCAGCACTACCTCTCCCTGGGACTGTCGGGTGTACAAATGGCAACCCGTTTCGTAGCGACCAAAGAATGTGACGCTTCGGACGCTTTCAAAAATATGTACGTCAACGCCAAGAAAGAAGACGTCACCATCGTACAGAGCCCCGTCCATATGCCGGGCCGCGCCCTCTTGAACCCATTCACCTGCGCCATCCGCCAGCATCGCATCCCGCCGATGAATTGCTTCCACTGCCTGAAAACCTGCGACCCCCGCACCACCCCCTACTGCATCACCATGGCCCTCATTCGCGCTGTCAAAGGCGATGTAGACCACGGCCTGGTCTTCTGCGGTGCCAATGCATGGAAAATCAATAAAATTGTGTCCGTCCATGATTTGATTCATGAATTGACGGATTGATGGATATGCAAAAAGCCTGAACAAAGTGAAATTGCTTTGTTCAGGCTTTTTGGTTGTTGGTTGTTGGTTGTTGGTTGTTGGTTAGAGTCCAACAACTAATAAGTCAAACTTCCCACCCGTAAAATGATGATTCATTTCGATACGATCAAGGAAATATGAACTTATGGTAGCTCCGAAGTCGTCATTTCGACCGGTCGTATTTGTACAAAGTGATGATACAGAAATAAATAGATTTGTGTCCCTGAGTGGAGAAATCTCTTCAGCACTAGCGGTA
>CAVBRV010000002.1:0-20068 GCA_963597965.1 Paludibacteraceae bacterium
CAATAGAAAGAACTTGGATTGGTGATTGTTGCTGGTTGTTAGTTGTTTGTTGTTGAGGCCAAACAACCGACAACAAACAACTAACAACAATGAGTGCAAAGGAATCTGCACAATAGCCCAAATTCCTTTGCACTTAAATGTCAAAAGTCCACTGTATATATTCAGTAGACATTGGGCGTGTGAATTATCGAGCACCCACTATATAACCCTAACCCTTAAACCATAAACCAATATTTCAATAATATAACAATCTTTTGTTAACTATTATTTTCTTTCCTCGAATAATAGTGTATAATAAACATGAAGTATGTTCTATAATTAACAATCATTCATAGTGTCGATAGGGGTTTGAGACGGTAGATATAGTTTTCGGTAGAGATTACAAGGTTCTAAGGGTTCTTAGGGTTCTCACATTTACCTACTAACACTAGGTTATCATCTCATTCAAGAACCCCTTCATAACCTTTAAACAAGCATCACCTATTTCCTAATCCCTAGCTACTAATCCCTAGCTACCAGTCACTAGTCACCAGTCACTAGTCACCAGTCACTAGTCACCAGCTACCAATCACCATAAGGAGTAAACCATGCACCACAAATATATTTCCTGGAACGTCAATGGACTTCGGGCCTGTATGAAGAAAGGATTTTTGGAAACATTCGCCTCTTTGGACGCGGATTGTTTTTGCCTGCAAGAAACAAAACTTCAGCCCCATCAAATTGAACTGGATTTGCCAGGCTATCATCAGTACTGGAACAGCGCCGTGAAGAAAGGGTACAGCGGCACCGCTCTCTTCACCAAAGAGGAACCCCTCTCTGTCACCTATGGTCTAGGCATCGAGGAACACGATCAGGAGGGCCGTCTCATCACCGCTGACTTCGGCACCCATTACCTCATTTGTTGCTACACGCCAAACAGCCAGCGCGGTCTGGCTCGTCTCGATTATCGCATGCAGTGGGAAACGGAAATGATTGCCTACATGAAACGACTTTCCGCAGAAAAGCCAGTCATCCTTTGCGGCGATCTCAATGTGGCTCATGAGGAAATCGACCTCGCCAATCCCGCTTCCAATCATAAAAATGCGGGCTTCAGCGATGAAGAACGAAGTCGCATGACGGAACTCCTCTCCGCCGGATTCACCGATTCTTTCCGTTTCCTCTATCCCGACAAAAAAGAAGCCTACTCCTGGTGGAGCTATTTCGCCAAATCCAGGGAAAGAAATATCGGATGGAGAATTGACTATTTCATCGTCTCCGATGCGCTGAAGTCCCACATCACCGAAGCCGCCATTCATCCCGAAATCCAAGGCAGCGACCATTGCCCGGTGGAATTGGATTTTGATTTGTGAGATCAGTTGGCAGTTGGCAGTTGGCAGTCGGCAGTCGACAGTTAACGGTTGACGGTTAACGGTTGACGATAAGCAACTTACTGCCTACTGCTAACTGCAAACTGCCTACTTTTCCCCATTCCTCATTCCTCATTTCTAATTCCTAATTATAATCACAGGAGGTGCTTCTATTGTCCAAGGAAACAGACCCCTACGTCTCTGTGGTCGACGTGGCGCCGGAAAAGGTCAGTCTCCATCACCAAGTGCTGACCGATTCTCTCGTTTTCATCACCATGCCCGTCTTCTCCGCGTTGGTGCTGATTGCGATTCTCCTCATTTATGATATGAGCCAAAAAGAATCTCTCGACCCGATTGTTTACTATTTCTTCATTGCCGCGGTGCTCATCGTCATTGGCGTCAGTGCCCGCATGAATTACCATCTCCACGAAAGAGAGAGGAAACATGTGACGCTCCCGTTGCAGCAACTTTCTTTGGCAGCGAAGGCCATCCAGTATGGCAACTACAATGTCATCGTTGACCATCACAGCAGTGATGAATTGGGGCAGGTTTGTGAGTCCTTCCGTACCATGCAGTCCTATTTGAAAAACACCATTGCCGAACGGGTCCATGCCAGCACGAGCCGAAAGATTTTATTTTCCGGTATCGCCCACGACCTACGAACACCACTGACGGCTATCATGGGATACACCGAAGCCCTCCAACTTGGACTGGGTCGAACGCCGGAGAAAAAGATGCAATATTTAAATTCCATTTCTAGCTGTGCCGATGACTTGTCCAAGCTCATCGATGAATTATCGCTGTACAATAAATTATCCACCAGTCGCATCATCTGTCATCCCCAGCCCACCAATTTCAGCCAGGCCATCCACAATTTCATTGATGAAGATCGAGATTACCTGGACTCTCGGCAAGTGCACGACAGCTATGATATGGATGACAAATTGATGGCGATGCTGGACGAAAAAGAATTTCAACGAATTATTTTCAATTTGTTAGCAAATACGATAAAATATAGAAATAAGGATTCCTCCGAAGTTCGGATTACGTTGAAAGCGAAAGGGAAATATGCGGAATTTAGCTACGTCGATGATGGACCAGGGGTTCCCACCGAGAAATTGTCCCATATTTTTGAAGCTTTCTATCGCACTGATGAAGCTCGAAGCAAAACCAGCAATGGCAGTGGACTGGGCCTTGCCATTGTAGCTGAAATTATTACCGCTCATAAAGGTCGCTATCGGGCAACCAACCAGGGCGGCTTGCAATTAATTTTTGAAATCCCATTAGCAGAAGGGAGTAATACGTAAATGACAAACGTACTCGTAGTCGAAGATGAACCAAAAATCGCTGATATGGAAAGAGATTTCCTAGAAGGGTCTGGCTATACCCCTTACGTAGCCAACGATGGCGCCCAAGCGTTGAAAATCATGGATGAAGTGGAAATCCACGCCATCATTCTGGACGTGATGCTTCCAGGAGAAGATGGTTTCTCTCTCTGCCGCAAATTGCGGGAGCGCACCGATGCGCCCATTATTTTTGCTACCGCCCGCACCGAAGATGCAGACATCGTCCGCGGCCTTGGATTGGGGGCCGACGATTACATTGTGAAACCATTCCGCGGTACCGTCCTCATGGCTCACCTCCGTGCCCAACTGGCTACCCACCGCCGCCTCCTGAGCAAAGATAGCTTCCACCCGCAAGTGGAACGAGGCATCACCGTAGGGGATATCACCATTCGCCCCAAAGCGCGGCAAGTCATTTTGGGCGGCAAAGAAGTCTCTCTCACAGGAAAAGAATTTGATCTGCTCTATTTCCTGGTGCAGCACCCCAATGAAGTTTTCTCCAAAGAACAGCTCTTTGAAAAAATTTGGAGCTTCGATCCCATCGGCGAACCGGCTACCGTGACAGTTCACATCAATCGCCTCCGGGATAAGCTTAAAAATGTATGCGGCCACCCTTATGAACGAATTGAAACGGTCTGGGGATCGGGGTATCGGTTCCATTTAGACTGATTGATAGGATTCTCAGGTTACTCAGGGTTCTAAGGGTTCTGGTAGCACACTAAGTCTTTTTTAGAAACAAGGCGACTTGAGCGCTGTCATAAGGTTCTGGTAGACTGATTCCCATTGAGAAAACAATGTGTCGCGATCGCTCTCATAAGGTTCTAGGTGTACTAAGTTCTTTTTAGAAATAATGCGACTTGAGCGCTGTCATAGGGTTCTAAATCTAGGTCATTGTGACTGGATTTGGAACCTTTTTCTTTGTTATCTATCGTCATTTCGACCGACGGGATTTGTGCGAAATGAATATACCGCTTCAAGCGACTATGTTGGACAAAAGTGGAGAAATCTTATGGGATTTACGTTGTTTTCAATAGTGTCTCAAGATTTCTGCTGGTGTAAAGGTTACACAGGTTTCTCAGGATGCTAAGGTCTCTCACGTTTCTCGAATGAGCTAATGACACCAGCGACTATTGTCACATTCGAGAAACCTGAGCAACCTTTAGAAACCTGTAACCGCAAGCGTTAGCATACCTACTGGCTCAAATCCTTAACTTAATGACATTGCCCAACGGGGGCGATAAATAATGTATAAACTCATTTAACTAATCCCTAGCTACTAATCCCTAATCCCTAGATATATAAATTGGGGCGCTTCCCAATGATGATGCGCCCCTTCCACCATTCCTCATTCCTAATTCCTCATTCCTAATTTATTCCCCCCTCTTGCATTTTCCCACCAAGTATGATACAATACATTTCGTCGATATGCCGGAGTGGCGGAATGGCAGACGCAGCAGACTCAAAATCTGCCGATAGCAATATCGTGTGGGTTCAAGTCCCACCTCCGGCACCAGAAAAAAAGAAATCCATTTGGATTTCTTTTTTTAGTGCGTAATGATGGAAGTTGTGATGCTATGATTTGAATAACACTGGTACTCCTACCGCTAGTGCAGCCCCCTCTGCCTAAGGCATCTCCCCCAATGGGGGCGATAAATAAGGTGTAAACTTACTTACGCACAATTAAGAAGTGCCCCAATCCCCCTTTTTATTTTATAACAAAAAACGATAGCCACCTATTTTATAATAAAAGGCTGCTATCGTTTTTTTGTAAGAAAATTTTATAATTCGCGGCGCTTTATAATTTTGAGGCGCCGCCACCTTCATTACGCACTACGCACTTCGCATTACGCACTAATTTTTATTTCACAATTCCCACAAACTTGTAATCCTTATCTTCAATGGCCTTCTGGATGTCTGCCTCAGAGACTTCACCAGAGAGGGTCAGGAGAGCCGTACCTGTCACATGAGATACGTCTGCTTTTTCTACGCCTGGCAGTGCTTCCAGTGCCTTTTTCACAGCGGCTTCGCAATGGCCGCACATCATACCTTCGATTTTTACTGTTTCTTTCATTTCTTTTTCCTCCTTTAACTGATTGGAAATATATTCATAATCTGCTTCGGACAGGACACGCTGGATGTCCGCCTCGGCAGGTTGTGAGCTGTAATAAATGGTGGCGATGCCTTTTTCATGATCTGCCACCGCTTTTTTTATTTCTGGTAAAGATTCCAGCGCCTTTTTCACATGGCCTTCACATTTCTCGCAAACCATCCCCTGTACATGAATGATTTCGTGTGGCAGGGGCTTTTCTTTGGCCTCTTTTTCCATAGGGAGTGCCCGGTGTTTCATGGGTTTGTCATGTTTAGCATTATATAAGGAAAATAAATTTAACCTGAGTGCATTGAGGCACACGGTGACGCTAGAAAGTGACATAGCCGCCGCACCCCACATGGGATTCATGGTGAGCCCTGGATAGAGGCCAGCTGCTGCGGGAATAAGAAGCAGGTTGTATGCAAAGGCCCAGAACAGGTTTTCATGTATATTTTTGACCGTCTGGCGAGACAGGCGAATGGCCGCTGCCGCATCGGTGAGTTTGGAATTCATGAGCACAATGTCAGCCGAATCGATAGCTACATCGGTCCCTGCGCCAATCGCCATGCCAATATCGGCTCTGACCAAGGCCGGTGCATCATTGATGCCGTCCCCAATCATGAGGACTTTGCCTCGCTTCTGCAAAGATTGAATAGCCGCTTCTTTTCCTTCTGGCAACACGCCCGCTAAGATATGGTCCACCCCTGCTTTCTTGCCAATAGCCTGGGCGGTCTTTTCATTATCGCCGGTGATCATGACCACTTCGATGCCCATGCGGTGCATCTGGCGAATGGCTTCCGCCGAATCTTCTCGAATCACATCGGCCACGGCAATGCAACCTAGGAGCGTTTCATCTTTCGCAAAGAAGAGTGGTGTTTTTCCCTCTTCTGCCAATTTTTCTGCGGCCTCTTTCATTTCCTTGGTAGAAACGATGGAGGAAATATAGGAAACAGAGCCGCCGTAGTAGGTGCTATTTCCTACCTGTCCGGTCAAACCATGACCAGCCAAGGCTTTCCAATTCGTCAATGCTTCTGCCGTGAGGTTTCGTTTCTTTCCTTCTTCTACAATGGCTTTCGCTAGCGGATGTTCAGAGGGCATTTCTAGGGCAAACGCCACATCCCACAGTTCTGTTTCTGAAATTCCTTTGGCTGGCAGTACGTCTGTCACTTCCGGTTTTCCTTCGGTGATGGTACCGGTCTTATCCAGCGCCGCAATTTGTACCTTGCCTGCCATTTCCATGGCTTCACTGGTTTTGAAGAGAATGCCGTGCTTCGCGCCCAGTCCATTTCCTACCATAATCGCTACCGGCGTTGCCAAGCCCAACGCACAAGGACAGGAAACCACCAGCACGCAAATGGCAAATTCCAAAGAAGTCGCCACGCCGCTTCCTAGGAATTGGTGCACGAAGAATACAATCACCGACAGCAGCACCACAGCCGGAACGAAAACCGCCGATACCCGATCTGCCAATCGCGCAATCGGTGCTTTCGTCGCCGATGCTTCACTGACCAGTCGGATAATTTGCGAAAAGGTGGTGTCTTCCCCTACGCGATCCGCTGCGCAACGAAGAGAACCATTGGTATTGATGGTGGCTGCACTGACCAAATCGCCTGCCGCTTTATCCACCGGCACCGATTCCCCGGTCAAAGCGGATTCATCCACCGCCGCATTTCCTTCCAGGATATGTCCATCCACCGGAATGGATTCGCCAGGTTTCACCACGAAAATGTCCCCTGGTTTCACTTCGGAAATAGGAACTTCCACCAGTGTGCCCTCACGTTCTAGCATGGCCGTTTTCGGTGCCATTTTCATGAGATTCTTCAACGCGTCGGTGGTGCGACCTTTGGAAATAGATTCCAACAGTTTTCCTACCGTAATGAGAGCAGGAATCATGGCAGCCGACTCGAAATAGAGCTGGTCATGATAGAGGCTCATGATGCCCATATTGGCGACGCCGTTCGTAATGAGCCAGGTCATTTTGTAGAAAATATACAAGGACCAACCGAAGGAAACGCCAGAGCCTAGCGCCACCAGCACATCCATATTCGGCGCGCCGTGCATCATGGAGCGGAACCCGGAAATAAAGAAAGCCCGATTGATGACCATCACCAAGAAGGCGAGTATCATTTGCGTCAGCGCCAATCCCAAATGGTTATGTTCCAAAAAGGAAGGCACCGGCCAGTCTAACATATTGTGCCCCATGGTGATATACATCAAGAAAACCAGAAATAGAACAGACCAGGTGAGCCGTCTTTTGAGCTTCGGCGTCTCATGGTCTTCCAGTGCTTCTTCCTCGGCGGAAAGCAAATCGCCAGCAGACTTCGTATCCGCTCCGCCCATCACCTTCGCACCATACCCCGCCGCTTCCACCGCAGCAATAATCTCTTTTTCTTTGGCATCGCCTACCACAGTCATAGAATTGGTCAAAAGCGACACCGTCACCTGCTCCGCCCCCGGCACCTTAGAAGCTGCCTTCTCCACATGAGACTGACAAGCCGCACAAGTCATGCCGGTGACGATGTATTGTGTTTTTGGCATACATTCACCTCCTAAGAATAGTTAGCAGTTGGCAGTTGGCAGTTTACGGTTTGCGGTTTGCGGTTTGCGGTTTGCGGTCTACAGTTTACTGTTTACTGTTTACTGTTTACTGTCTACCGTTTACTGCTAACCGCCTACTGCTAACTGCCTACTGCTAACTGCCTACTGCTAACTGCCAACTTTCATTTCATCAACTTCTGCAACATACTGCAGAGTTCATCCACCTTGTCCTCTTTCCCTTCCCGAATGTCCTCTGCCACGCAGCCTTTGATGTGGGCGGCTAGGAGCAGTTTGTTGAAACTGTTCAGTGCATTGGACACTGCGGACACTTGCATCACAATGTCGGGACAATAGGCATTGCTTTCTACCATTTTCTCAATGCCCCGGATCTGACCTTCCATAGTCTTGAGCCGGGTCATCAAATTCTTCCGCTCCCGTTCCGTCCGCTCCGTATGGCGGCAGGAAGGGCAGGTCGTTGTCATTTCATTCATTTTATATTTCTCCTTTTACTTGCAGCAAAGGGTTAGCCTGACGGCAGGTTATTTTTTCTTTAAACCATTCGCATCACAATGCGTTTCAACAACGTATGAGATAAGGTTATAAAAGGTTATGTCACCAATTCTACCTATCGGTAGCACAAACTAACTGCCAACTGCTAACCGCCTACTGCCAACTTGGTTCTCTCACGCCCATATACTACACCCCCCTGGGGTCCTTGTCAAGAATGTAACTCTCTTATTTCGCTTTTTCAACATTTTCAACTTACGCTATCGATAAGGTTATTATTGTACTACCCTCGCCATCTAACAAATCAAAAATACCACTAGCGACAAGGTTACTATTTTACTGATTTCATAGATCTTACAAAGAAAAATACCGCTTGCAACAAGGTTATAAAGGGTTATTACAAAACGCATAACCTTGTCGCTAGCGGTATTTCTGATTTTCTTCTATAACGAACGAAGCACAATAATAACCTTTTGACAGTCCTTGTGTGCTATATGTTAAAAAAAGCGGTCTCTCCACTTGTATAACCCTTACTTTTTAGCTATCTCCGCTACTGTCTCCAAACCGCTTTCATCGGTTTGATTCCACGTCAGCGGTGTCAGTGTCGGATAGCCTTGGTGCACCCAGTATACGTCCGTTTCCGAATCCTCATTGGGAAGCGCTTTTCCTGAGAGCCAGAAGCCTAAGTGGCCTGAGGGGTCGTGCATTTCCCGGATGGCATTGTCGTAGCGCTGGAGGCCTAGTTTCTTGATTTGTAAATCTTTCCAGTTCAAATGGGATTCATCTTTCGGCATATTGAGATTCAAAATACCTTTATATTTCTGGTCGATGAAATAAGTTTTGACCACTTCCGTCGCAAAATCAGCGGCTTTGTCCAGGAAATCGGCGTCCTTTGTGGTTTCCGCAGAAACAGCCATGGAGGGAATGCCGAAGAAGACGCCTTCCAAAGCACCTGCTACAGTACCGCTATAGAGGCAATCGCTGCCGGTGTTGTAGCCATTGTTGATACCAGACAAAATCAAATCGGGACGGTCGTCTTTCAGCCAATGTTCCAGCGCCAGTTTGCAGCAGTCCGCTGTGGTGCCACTACAGGAGAGAACAGAAATATTGTCTCCGTAGCTTTCTTTATACCACAGCCGGAGAAATGTTTGAAGGGACAAAGAACTGGAACAAGAACTGCACCCCTGGTTCGGCGCGATCACCGTCACGCGGCCCAGGTTCGCCATTTTCTTAGCGAGAGCGATAATGCCCGGTGCTTCAAAGCCGTCGTCGTTTGTGAGGAAGATGTGCATAGGTTTGTGTATTTCCTTTCGTTGCAAATCAATGATTTTAGTAGCTAGGGATTAGGGATTGGGGATTAGTTTTTACAAGGTTCTAAGGGTGCTAAAGGTTCTAGAGGTTTCTCGAATGTGCCAATGATGGTCAGAAGCACTGGCGGCTCGTCTCCCCCGTCGGGGGAGAATAAAAGAGGTGTGCAAGCGAACTACATCGCTAGGAGCATAGCGACGCAGGGATGTAGTGAGACGCCATTTCGAGCGTAGCGAAGATGGGAGGCACTAGCGATATACTTCGCTATGAACATATCATGCGAACTCGGTAATGTCCGCTCCTAGCATTTTTCTTGCTTGGCGTAACGTGCTTACCGCTAGGGAAACACTGATTTAATCGTTATTTGAAATGATTCTTGAATTTTTATTCAAAGCGAGGAAAGAAAATCCGAGAATAGCGAGCTATTTGAGGATTTCCTTGACGATGCTTTGGGTAAAAATTCATATGATTTCAAACTCTTTGATTAAATCAGCGTTTCCCTAGCATCTCATATTTCCTAATCCCTAGCGCCTAATCCCTAATCCCCTTTCCTAGTCACTAGTCACTAGTCACGTTTCCGTTCAAAGAACAAAAATATAATCGGAATGACCAAGAGCGTAAAGACCGTGGACGTGATGAGGCCACCTATGATGACCCAGGCCATGGAACTTCTGGTTTCGGAGCCTGCGGTAATGGCGAGGGCCGTCGGGAGCATGCCTACAATCATGGTGAAGGTAGTCATGAGAATAGGACGCAACCGGACGCGGCCCGCTTCGATGACTGCTTCTTTGGCTTTCATGCCATGATGGTGCATGAGGGTCAATGTGTAATCCAAAAGGAGGGTCCCGTTTTTTGCCACCACGCCGTCCATGACGATGATGCCAATCATGGAGTAAAGGTTAATGGTGTCATTCATAAGAAATAGGAAGAGCAGCGAACCAATCAGCCCAAAGGGCAAGGAAAACATACGAATGAAAGAAGTCTTCGCCGATTCATAAAGGACGGAGAGAATCATGTAGACCAAAAGCATGCCCATGAGAAGCGCACTTAGGAGTTCGATGAAACTTTCTTTCATGCTGTCTGCCTGTCCGGAGAAACGGAAGGATACCGATTTCGGAAGGCCCAGTTGGTTCAAATCCTGGGTCACTGTATCGAGAAGCTGACTCAAAGGTTGGCTGCCCGGATTGGCCCCGATGATGATGGACCGCTGTTTATCGGTGCGATTGATGGTGATCGGCCCCACTTCATCTTTGATTTGTGCTACGTCTGACACGTGGACAATGCCCCGTTTCGTTTGGATAGGCACAGCGCCAATGTCTGCTTTTTTGTAAGTTTCCCCATTGGCGAAATACACATGAATGTCTGTATCATTGCCGCTGTTCAATGCATCATTGGGGAGTACCCCTGCCCCCGCGCCACTGATGGCGGAGGAGAAAGTATTGTACAAATCCCCCACGGTTACGCCGTAGTACTTCAGTTTTTCCCGGTCTGGAATGATAGAAATTTCTGGCAACCCTTCCTGGTAAGTGCAGTTGATGTCGGTGATACCATAATTTCCACTTTTTAGCATATCCTGCACCTGCTGAGAAGCAGCAATCAGGTCTTGCATGTTATTTCCGCGAAGTTCCAGGCGAAAAGCCCCATTTCCTTGGGCCAATCCACCGCCGGACGTTCCCGACACGGAAGCCTGGTCTTCTTTGATTCGTACATCGCCATCGGTGATATGGGTGGCGAGCCAGCGGCGCATATCGCCGGTGATTTCCCAAATGGATCGGTCTCGATCCTGTCGGTCCACTAAGGAAACGGTGATACGGCTGGCATTGACGCCATCACCGCCGCCCACCATGGCCATGTAATTTTTCACTTCAGGAATCTGGGATAAATAATTTTCCACCTGCTCCGCTACTTTATTGGTTCGTTCGATGCTGGCGTCCGTCGGGAGTTTCACCTGCACATTGAAACCACTTTCATCGGTGCGAGGCATGTATTCGGTGCCGATAATGCCTAGGGGCACCAAGGAAACCATTCCTAGAAAGGCAACAGCCACAACGGCAAATAATTTCTTTTCGTGTTGAAAGGTCCAATGGAGAATGGACGTATATTCGGTTTCCGCCTGATTTTCCCAACGGTCAATGGCTTTCCACAATTTGTTGTCCGAATGGGGCAAGCCGTTTTTGAAAAATTTCGAGGCCAGCATAGGCGTCAACGTGAAGGAAATAAAGAGGGAAAAGAGGGACGCGAAGACAATGGTGAGTCCGAATTGTTTGAAATATTGGCCCGTCATGCTGGACATGAAGGCAATCGGCAGGAAAACCACCACGTCACAAAGGGTAATGGCGATAGCAGCCATGCCGATTTCCATACGCCCATTGATGGCCGCATCCATGGGATTTTCCCCTTTGGATAAATGGCGATGGATATTTTCCAAAACCACGATGGAATCATCCACCAAGATGCCAATGCACAGGGTCATCCCCATGAGGGACATCATGTTGAAGGTAAACCCCGCCATGTACATCACGAAGAACGTAGAAATCAGGGAGGTCGGGATGGCAATGATGACAGACGCCATGGACCGCCAGCCCCGGAGGAAGAAGAACAGCACCAAACCGGTGGTGATGAGCCCTTCAATTAGGGTGCCCAAGGTATTGTGCAACGCTGTCCGCACATAGTCGGCGGAATCATTGACCACTACAAACTGGTAATCCGGATATTCCTGTTTGATTTCTTCTAGCACCTTCATGACCCCATCGGCGGTGGAGACCAAGTTGGCATTGCTGTTTTTGAAAATAGAAATCCCGATAGCATCTTGTCCATTGATCCGGGCGTAGCGAGACACTTTTTCATCTTTTCGCACCACATCGCCGACCGCAGAAATGGGAATCGAATCGCCGCTGGGCGTGGTGAGATGAATTTTCCGTATATCTTCCACGCTGCTGTATTGGGCATTCAACCGAATCTGGGTCTGCCGACTATCCGTATAGGTCGAACCAGCCGGTACCAATTCATTTTCTTTTTTGAGGGTGCTGATGATGTCCTCCATGGAAATCCCATAATGAGCCAGCTTGTCCCGGTCCACCTGGACAGCGATTTCCTGGTCCCGGCCACCATGGAGTTCCACATCGGACACCCCTTCGGCTTTGGTAAATTCATTGGTGAGCGTGTTATCCGCCAAAGAATACATTTCATCCAAGGGATGACTAGACATCATAGCCAAATCGATGATAGGCGCCGCATCCATGTCACGCTTTTCTACCACCGGTTCATCCGCATCGTCAGGAAGACGGCGGCGAATGGTATTGACCTTTTGTGCTGCATCGATAGCCGCTGCATCGGCGTCGGCATCAAAATTCATTTCCAGCGTGACCTGGCTGCGCCCCGTCTTGGACTTGGATGTGATATGTTTCACCCCGGACACAGAAGACAGCGCATCTTCTACAGGCTTTGTAATCTGCTGCTCCACCGACTCCGCATCGGCCCCATCATAGCGGACACTTACTACCACATAGGGCACGTTGATATTCGGATAGAGTTCTACCCCCAGCCGCCAATAACTATAAAGCCCTAGCACCACGAAGAAAAGCACAATCATAAAAATGCCAATGGGATGGGTCACGGAGTAGCGGGTGAGATTGAAACGACTCATACCCCATCCTCCTTACTTTCTATGTCCACCGTCATGCCTTCTTTGAGTTTGGAAATATTACTCAAAGCCACCTGATCCCCTTCGGAGAGACCATCTTTGATTTCCAGGAAATCATCATTGGACACGCCCAGATGGACCGGCACTTTCTTGACTTTCTTATCGCTAGTGATGACAAAGACCGATTTCTTTCCATTGTTATCTACGATGGCTTCTTTCGGAAGAAATAGGGTATTCGCCTTCTGCACCGACAGCACTTCGGCCCGTCCAAACATGCCGCCTCGGAGCATGCCAGAAGATGTATCCAATTCCAAGCGCACCTGGTAAGACCGATTGGTGGCATCAATAGAAGGACTGATATAAATCAATTTCGCCGGTACGCTATCCCCCAAAGAATCGATGGTCACATCCAAATCCATGCCCACTTTTAAAATGGTCATGTCCTGTTCTGCCACGTCACAATCCAAGTAGAGATGGCTATTGTCCACCAAAGTCAACAGTTTCTGCCCTGCCGTAGCCCACTGGCCCACCTCGGCTTGGCGATACCCAATCACTCCATCAAAGGGGGCGGTGATGGTCATGTCCGACGCCTGGGCTTCCAAGGATTCTACCATGTACTGGGCTTTCTCGGCAGCTGCCTGCTTCACCGCAATCACCGCCGGATTGCCCCCAACCATCTGGTTTGTCAAACTATCCAACGCAGCCTTCGCTTCCATCAAGGCCCGGTACTTATCGTCCCGCTCCTGCATGGACACCGCCCCTTGGTCAAACAAGGTCTGGTATCTTTCATAGGTGGTTCTCGCATTGTCATAATCACTCTGGGCCTTCATGGTGCCAGCGCTATATTCAGACTGGCTCTCCACCGCTTCCGCTGACGCCTGGTCACTGCCAGCGCTGTTCTGGGCAATAGAAAGTAACACATCTTTCTTGTCCTGGGAAAGCAGCACATCCCCCTGGTGCACCACGCTACCTAAGTCCACAGAAATAGACGCAATGCGCCCCGCATATTTCGGAGAAATATCCACCGATGCTTTCGGTACCGTTTCCCCAGACAAAATCACCCGACGCATCATGTCCTGCCGTTTCATGGTTTCCACCTGCACCACCGGCGTCATGGGCGCCGCTTTCTTGCCGCTCAAGTTGCGATGGGTGTAGAAATAGATGCCCGTCATCACAAATAAAAGGATGACCATCCAGGCCATATATTTGAAACGTTTCGTGTGAATCCATTGGGTAAGCATGGTTATTTCTCTCCTTTTGAGAAAAGGGTGTTCAGGGTACTAAAGGTTCTCAAGGTTCTAAGGGTTCTAGAACGCCGTTTAGGGATAGGTATCTCATTGAGATACTACCGCTGACAAAGGGTTCTGGTGAGGCGATTGTGGTTAGTGTATCATGGTGATGGTCCCCGCTATCAGAAGGTTCTGGTAGAGCGATGACGGCTAGCTAATCATAGTGGTGGTTCCGCTGTCAGAAGGTTCTAAAGGTTCTGGAGGTTTCTCGAACGAGATAATACCATCAGCGTCTATCGGCTCATTCGAGAACCCTTTGTACCTTTAGAACCTTGAGAACCCTTTGAACCTTTTCCCTAATCCCCAGTCACCAGTCACTCTTATTATACCTGATTTCTACGAATTGTCATGATTTCTCTATCAGAATAAATGAAAAATTTAACAATCCATGGTATTGTTGTTAGTTGTTAGTTGTTGGTTTTAGATTCCAAACAACCAACAACTAACAACCAGCAACTAACAACAAAAATAGCGTGATGAAAACCAAACGTCTTCATCACGCTTTTTCTATTTTACTGCCTACTACTAACTACCAACAGCAAACTATTATTGATCTATTTCCTTCTTCCTCGTGAGGCTAGCCTGCTCGAAATGCATGCTTCTGGTATGGATGGTGTGAACCCAACCTTTTTTATGCCGGTCTTTCCACCCCAAGATGGTCACCGGAATCCAGGAATACATGAAAATCGGGTAAACGAGCCAATAGAGATAAATTTTCCAAGGCACTTTGATTTGGAGAAGTACAATCAATGGCACCACAGATTGGATGAATCCCAGCACCGCCCAGAACTGTTTCGGTACGAGTACATCGTTATAGAGGATGACGGTGAAGCAGGGGTAGAACATATTGATGTAGGTCATCACCAGGTAGAAGGTGGAGAGGAGCAGAAAATAGTTCTGCAAGAGCTGCATAATGCCATCTAGGATGACAATGCTGTGCCGCTTGATGCCTTCTCTCCACAGAATGGGGATGTACCGTTCGGAGCAGTCGAATTGGCCCTGGGCCCACCGTTTTCTTTGACGGCAGGAGGCCATGAAGCTCAGTGGTTTTTCATCGTAAATGATAGCATCGTGCACCCAGCAGGTCCGAATCCCGTGAGAAAGACATTTCATAGCAAATTCCATGTCTTCTGTGAGGCAATCGCAACCCCAACCGTATTTCTTTACGATATCGGCGGAAATACACATGCCGGTCCCGCCTAAGCAGGAAGAAAGGCCCAGGTTGTATTTCCCCAAATGCCACAAGTGATTGATGGTCCAGAAGGCGATGGCGAAGGTACCGGACACCCAGGTATCGGTAGGGTTCTTCGCGGAAAGGTAGCCTTGGAGCACTTTTTGCCCTTTGAGAAGGCGGTTATTCATGACGGCTAAAAAGTCCAAATGGACTAAATTGTCTGAATCAAAGACACAGAATGCATCGTAGCCTTTGTTCAGTGCAAAAATCTTTGGAAATACCCAGTCCATGGCGTAGCCTTTGCCGACCAATTCTTTATTTTCTCGTTCAAAGACGAAGGCCCCATGCTGTTTGGCAATCTCCGCGGTGTTGTCGGTGCAGTTATCCGCAATGACATACACATCGTAGAGTTCCTTTGGGTATTTCAAAAGCTGCAAGTTATCTAGCAAATCTCCCAGTACCATGGCTTCGTTGTGAGCAGGAATAACCAGCGCGAATTTGCTTTTCGGCGCTGCCAGGTGCTGCTCTTTGCGATGCCCCATGCCACAGAGGGCGATGACGGTGTAGTACAAGGTGAAAAACGCCACAATCAGCTGCACAGGCAGCATGATTATATCGAGGTAGTAGTTCATTGTTTGATTCCTTCAGTCGTTTTTTTCTGCTTTCTTTTAATGGCTTTCCGTTTCCCCTTTTGGCGATTCAGATAGGTATTGATCATACCGAAGAAGATGTAAGCTGCACAAAGAGCAGCACCCCAGATAGGCCAATACCAGATAGTGCTGATGATAAAGAGGGCCAAGCAAATCAGAAAAGCTGGCAAATGCAGCTGGTCAGCGCTGGCGCCTTTGTTATCTGGATAGTGGATTTCACTCACCATAAGGAAGGCCAGAAGCAATACGAAGAGAGCGGCGAACCAGTCCCATACTTTAGCGCCAGACAAGACGTAAGCCGCCACGATGACTCCAGTGGTCGGGCAAGGAAGGCCTTCAAAGTAACCATGAACCGAAGTGACCTTCACATTGAAACGAGCCAGACGGAACGCACAGAACGTGCCCAAGAGCGCACAAGGAATGATCCCCAGCCACCCCAATTCATGGAGCTGGTAGGAATACATCAGCGCACCGGCCGCAATGCCGAAGGAAATATCATCGGAGAGGGAATCCAATTCCACTCCCATCGGGCCTGCGGTATGCAAGGCGCGAGCCACACGACCATCCAAGGCATCTGCCACCATAGCAATCAAAATGAAAACAGCGGCCCACTGATAGTGGCCTTCAATGGACATCATAATCGATAAGCCGCCGAAAAACGCATTGGCCGCTGTGACGCCATTGGCAATCCAAGATTTATTCAACTTATTTCAGCCTCCCTACGACAGTCAGACCGCCGCGTACTTTGTCACCTTTTTTGACACAAATCTCACAATCTCCCGGAATGTACAGTTCCGTACAGGAACCAAATTTGATCATCCCATAGAGTTCGCCTTTTTTCAGGCTGTCTCCCAGATTTTTCCAGGAAACCACCCGCCGTGCCAGAATCCCAGCAATGAGAATCACCAAAATGGAGCGATTCTTCCCCGTAATTCCGATGGCGCCACGTTCATTTTCAAAACCTACCCCTGCTTCATAGGCCGGCAAAAATTTGCCCTGCACATAGGACTGGTAGGTAATCTTTCCTTCCATGGGGCTTCGATTGCAATGCACATCAAAAATGGAAAGGAAAATGGTAATTTTATGACATTTTTCTCCCAGGAACATATCTTCATAGGCGTCGTCTGTCACATCCACGACAGTCCCATCCGCCGGAGAAACCAGCGTATCTTCCCCAGGAACGATTTTATTATTTCTAGGTGGGCAGCGGAAGAAATAGGTGAAATACACCGCCAACACAAAAGGAATGACAGCGGCATAGTACCATTTCATCCACACACAAATCGCACCTAGGACCAGCATCACCAAGATGAAGGGATACCCTTCAGGCAAAACAATGGGTTTCTTCAGCATCACTGACTCCTATGTTCTTTCTTCCACCGCTTGACGGCTCTCATAAATTTCGGGATCGCCATCATGCGGCCAATTCGGCTGGGCTGTAAATACAAACGATAGGCCCATTCCAATCGATTTTTCTGCATCCAAAGCGGCGCTCGTTTCAAGTTTCCGCTCATCACATCGAAAACGCCGCCGATGCCCATAGCGAGCACCGGGCCCAATTCGTCTTTATGATGAAATAACCATTTCTCCTGCTTCGGTACACCTAGGCCCACCAAGAGCAAGTTGGCTCCGCTTTCTCGGATATTTCTGATAATTTCCTTTTCTTCTGCTGCATCGAAATATCCATCGTGGCAGCCTACTAAAGGAAATGTCCCATGTTCCTTCATGAAACAGTCGGCCGCTTTCTGGGCCACCCCCGGAGCACCGCCGAGAAAATAGACCTTCCAGCCCTTCTTCCCAGCAATTTTCAAAAGTTCCACAGACAAATCCGCACCAGTGACTCGTTCTGGAAAAGGAGTCCCCAACGTTTCACCAGCCCAAAGCACGCCGGCCCCATCGGGCACCACCATATCCGCTTGGTTCAAGATGTGACCCAGCTCTTTATCTGACTGGGCCGTCATAATCATTTCTGCATTGGCGGTGGCTATCATGTGAGGTTTCGCCGAATCGATGACCTCCTCCGCCCAGGCCAGCACGTCCTTCATGGTCAGTGCATAGACCCGGATGTCCATGACCACATGCGCCTTATTTTCTATATCAATCATTTCATGCTATAATTCGGTGCTTCCTTCGTGATGGCCACATCATGAGGATGGCTTTCACGGAGCCCAGCGCCGGTAATCTGAATAAACTGAGTTTCTTCGTTCATGGTATGAATGTCCTTGGCACCGCAGTACCCCATAGCAGCCCGGAGACCACCGATGAGCTGGAAGAGAACATCCGAAACATGACCTTTGTATGGAATGCGACCTTCGATCCCTTCTGGTACGAGCTTCTTCGCATTCTGCTGGAAATAGCGATCCTTGCTGCCTGCCTGCATAGCCCCCAAAGAGCCCATGCCGCGGTAGGATTTATAATTCTTGCCCTGGTAAATAATCATTTCCCCTGGTGCTTCGGCAGTACCCGCCAAGAGATTGCCCAGCATCACGCAAGACGCACCAGCCCCCAAGGCTTTCGCAATATCCCCGGAATACTGGATACCGCCGTCCGCGATAATCGGGATACCAGTCCCTTCTGCCGCTCTCGCACAATCATAAACCGCTGTAATCTGGGGTACACCGATACCAGCGACTACACGAGTGGTACAAATAGAACCAGGTCCGATGCCCACTTTCACTGCAGATACACCGGCTTCGATAAGAGCCTTGGTTGCCTCATAGGTTGCCACATTGCCAGCGATGAGTTCCAGTGTCGGGAAATCTTTCCTAAGCTGACGAATGGTCTGGAGCACTCCTTCACTATGACCATGGGCGGTATCAATGACCAGCACATCTGCCTTGGCAGCCATAAGCGCTTCTACTCGATCTTCCACATCGGATGTCACGCCGATAGCGGCTGCCACGCGGAGACGACCATCTTCATCTTTATTGGAATTCGGGAACTTTCTCATCTTTTCAATGTCGCGAATGGTGATGAGCCCTTTCAAATGACCTTCCCCATCCACCAATGGCAATTTTTCAATGCGATGGGCCTGGAGAATTTTCTTTGCTTCTTCCAAAGTGGTATGTTCCGGTGCAGTTACCAACCCCTTCGAGGTCATCACATCGCTGATAGGACGAGACAAATCGGTTTCAAAACGCATATCTCTGTTTGTGATGATGCCCACCAATTTTCCGTTTTCTGTGACTGGCACACCGGAAATATGATACTTATTCATCAATTCATCGGCGTCGCAAAGGGTATTGTCCGATGCCAGGTAAATGGGATCTACAATGATACCGTGTTCGGACCGCTTCACCAATTTCACTTCCCGAGCCTGTTCATCGATGCTCATATTTTTATGAATCACCCCGATGCCGCCTTCGCGAGCCATGGCGATCGCCATTTCCGCTTCCGTCACCGTATCCATACCCGCACTCATAATCGGAATATTTAAGGTAATATTCTTCGTCAAGTGAGTCCGTACATCCACATCACGAGGAAGTACGTCTGAATGGGCTGGAATCAAAAGGACATCATCAAATGTCAAACCCTGTTTGCCAAATTTGTCTGCTCTCATGGTAACCTCCTATTATTATTTACACATATATAATTTAGTTCAGATTCATGCTTGCTTTGGTGACTGGTGACTAGTGACTGGTGACTCGTGACTCGTGACTGGGAAAATCACTTTTTATTTCCTAGTCACCAATCACTAGTCACCAGTCACCATCTATTACTTTTCCAATTAAAACATTATACCATAAATGATAGAGAGACTGCAAAAAGGGATTGAACAAGGTTCTAAGGGTTCTCAGGGTTCTGGGGTCACCTTTGGGATTTAAGAAACATAGCGATGATTCCGCTGTCATAGGGTTCTAGGAGTACTTTGGGGATTTTGTAAATCATTGTAGTGATTTCACTATCAGAGGGTTCTGGAGTCATCTTTAAAATTCAGAAAATAGTGCAATGATTCCGATATCAGAAGGTTCTGGTAATGACACTTTCATATGTAATATCGAAACAACCTTAACCCTCTTCCTTTGGAAGGGGGTAGCGTAACGAGCAAAGCAAGTGCAGCAGGGGATAGCTCGCATTAGCGATATAAAAAGAGCAAGACCCTGCACACATCGGCGTCCTGATCTAGCGATAAGCACGCTTTGCACCAGCGGCTTGTCTCATAACTCTTCTTCATCGTCCTA
>CAVBRV010000002.1:20078-43478 GCA_963597965.1 Paludibacteraceae bacterium
GAGGAAGGGGGAGCCGCTAGGTAAACACTAAACGCAGAAAAGCTGGCGATGATATTCCTCTTCGGTCTATCATCGCCAGCCTTTGGATAACATTTATATTTCATGAATGAGTTTATCAATAATAGCCACTTCATGACCATTTATATGTTTCCCGCCCTCATAAATATTTTGAGGAAATCCTTTACCATAAGAATACTCTATCAAATGATTCCTTTTCTTCAAAAACGCCTTTTTAAAAACTTCCAACTGTTCTTTGTATTGCGTCAGTGCTTGCAATAAATTTTCACGCCAATCACTTTCATATACACAAGCCATATCAAAAATATCACGCGGCAATACATCTCCACCACGATAAAACATTTTCTTTGTGATAATTTCTACGGGATTTTCCAATAAGACTTTCTGCCCCCAGAACACTTCCTGTCTCGGTAAATAACCAGTCAACTGCCCACTAACAATAAAATCAATTTTTCCTTCTTCATACGTTAGGGAAATAAAATTTGTTTCTTCGTCGTAATCCATCGCAGTTTCTGTACAATTATTAAAACGAGGGGATAATGCGCTCATATATTGAATGTCTTTGATAAAAATATCTATATCTTTGCTATATCGGTGATTCAGATAATACGCCAAAACCGTGCCACCGCCAATATCCCATTCAAAATCTGGCACATTGGCTTCTTTCAAAGCTCCCATAGCAATGGCTAGTAGTTTTTCAGAATTTCCCATTTTTCAAAGCCTCACGAAAAGCTCTCGTTTCTCCATAATCCTCATAATGATGATACATCCGCAAAATTTGCTCTCTTGAAATAGAAAATTCTGCCATAAATTTTTTCATCAAAGAAGGATACACCTCTTCAAAAAAAGCAAGAATGTAAAAATGATCTTTCATCACTGTATGAGAAATTTCTCCTTTAAGCAAACCAACTAACCGTTCAATAGAAATGGCATCAATGAATCGTATATTGGTCCTGACAAAGACAGCTTTTGCTACATTAGAAACAGTTTCCATAAGATGCCCTCCTTCCTAAAATCTTTTTCTTCATTATACAATATAAAGTCAATGTCATTAAGTTAGACAAAATATGTAGTGATTTCTATTGAGATAAAAGTTTCTCAGCTTGCTAAGGGTTCTAAAGGTTCTCATGTTTCTCAAATGAGCTGATGACATTAGCGGTTAGAAGCACATATTTCCTAATCCCTAGCTACTAATCCCCAATCCCTTATAAAAAATGCGGCGCTTCCAAATCATGATGCCCACACCTATATAAGTTTACACCCTATTTATCGCCCCCATTGGGGGAGATGCCGTAGGCAGAGGAGGCTGCACAAGCGGACTGAATACCAATGTTATTCAAAACACAATAGCACTCCTCACACCCTCACTCCTAACTTTTCACGAAAAGCGCCCCCAAACCTATGCGACAACTCATACGTGAAATCCACTCCCCGATTGACCGCTTTCGCCGCTTCCCTTCTCGCCTCTTCCAAGAGAGGCAAATCCTTTACGATGTCTGCCGCTTTGAGGTCCGGCATGCCGTGCTGGTGATAACCAAAAAATTCGCCGCTACCACGTAGGAGCAAATCTTTTTCCGAAAGGAGGAAACCGTCCTGGATTTCGCACATCAGTTTCATTCTAAGCTGGGTCACTTCATTTCGATTATCCGTGTAGAGGATGCAATAGGATTGTGCCTGTCCGCGACCGACGCGGCCCCGGAGCTGATGGAGCTGGGAGAGACCGAACCGATCTGCGCCGTAGACGAACATGATGGTGGCGTTCGGCACGTTCACCCCCACTTCGATGACGGAAGTAGCCACGAGAAGTTTCGTTTTCCCATCATGGAAATCCTTCATCACCTGTTCCTTTTCGCTATTTTTCATACGCCCATGGACCATGCCCACTGGGAACATGGGAAATATTTTCTTCTGCAGTTCCTCATACACTGCCACCGCAGAAGCGAGGTCCTGTTTCTCACTCTTCTCTACCAGAGGGCACACCACATAGACCTGGTGGCCTGCTTCCATTTCGCGGCCCATGAAATTAAAGACCCGCTGGAGCATGTTATTTCCAATGGCATAGGTCTTCACCGGATGACGGCCCGGCGGCATGCCACGAATGGCGGACACATCCAGATCGCCGTACACCGAAAGCGCCATAGTTCTCGGAATCGGTGTCGCCGTCATGACCAGAATATGAGGCGCGGTGCCCTTTGTTTCCAAAGCCTTCCGCTGCTTCACGCCGAAGCGATGCTGTTCGTCGGTGATAACCAGCCCCAAATGGACAAAAACCACATCCTCTTCGATGAGAGCATGAGTGCCGATAAGCACATCGATGGTTCCTTCTTTGAGCTGTCGCAAAATTTCTGTCCGTTCCGATTTCTTCGTATTTCCTGATAAATAAGCCACATGAATGGGTAGTCCCTTGTAAAACTCCTGGAACGTTTCATAATGCTGTCCCGCCAGCACTTCCGTGGGTGCCATGAGAGCTCCCTGGTATCCGTTCTCCACCATCTTTGCCAAAGCCAATGCGGCCACCGCGGTTTTCCCGCTGCCCACATCGCCCTGCACCAAGCGATTCATGGGTACCAGCCCTTCCATATCATCGGAAATATCTTCAAAAGCCTGCTGCTGCCCTTCCGTCAGGTGGAACGGGAAATTGGCGAGCACCGCCTTCACCAATTTCCCATTTGGCATACACTTGATGCTGACCGCGCCCTGCTCTCGTTTCTTCCGAAGCAGCAACACCCCGGCCTGCATGAAGAAGAGCTCCTCAAACGCAATTCGCCGCCGCGCCTCCTGCTGCTCCTTCCAATCCTTCGGATGATGCATAATCCGCATGGCCTCCAGCCGCCCCATGAGATGCTCCCGCTCCACTGTTTCGGCGGGCAAATTTTCCGTCGCATCCTCCACATGGTCCAGAGCAAAGGAAATCATACTTCGCATCTGCTGGATTTTGATGCCCTCCGTCAATGGATACACCGGCACCAATTTTTGGAAATGAGGTAACTCCTCTGGCGTGATGGACTCCACTTCCGCGTTGCTGATCTGATACCGCCCGTAAGCATACTCGATTTTCCCATAAGCCAGAATGTGAGTCCCTTTCAAAAGCTCCTGGGCCTTCCAGGGCTGATTGAAATAGGTGAGCACCACCGCCCCCGTTTCATCCACCACCATCACTTGCAAAATGGACATATGAGGCCGAGGCTTCAACTCCCGAGCCCCTACGATTTCCCCATACACCACGGTGGGCTCATCCACCTGGAGCGCATCCATCTTCGTGATTTGCGTCCAGTCCTGGTAGCGCTTCGGGTAAAAAGAAATCAAATCTTCCACGGTGTGAATGCCTAGCCGGTCCAATTTCTCCTTCATCCGCGGACCGACGCCTTTCACATATTGTACAGAATCGGATAGTTTCATGGTTGATCTCCTATGGTTTAACAGGTTGCTCAAGTTACTCAGGTTTCTCAGGGTTCTGTGAGTGCGGTTTCCCATTGTGGCAGTTGTTCCTTGTGCCGCTCTCAGAGGGTTCTGGTCGTGGCAATTTCGTTTGTGCCAACTGTCCCTTGTAGTGCTCTCAGAGGGTTCTTTATACTTACTCACTTTTACATATATTATATAGTCTTTTATTTTCTAATAGCAAATAGAACCTGGAAAGAAGAAGTCATTCCTATGAATCTCATACTGAATCAGCACCCACAGAACCCTTTGACAGCCAATTCACACCAATAAGCATCATACTAAATCAGTACCCACAGAACCCTTCGACAGCCAATTCATCCCAATGAACCTCATTCCATATCATCACCCCCAGAACCCTTTGAGAGCGGTGCAAGAAACCAGCTACTACAAGCAGAAATACCACGACCAGAACCTTATGAGAACGACCTGAAAACCTAAAGTCACTAACCATCCCCGCCACCTCCAGAACCTTTTTCATAAAAAATCTCATCCGCCACCTTAAAATACTTGCATGAAAAAATGAATTGTGATATATTATGAATGTTGCAATCGCGGAAGTGCAAGGAGGTGTAGCACATGGCTAACTATTGTGAAGTTTGCGGCAAGGGAACCGCTACAGGATTCAACGTATCCCATTCCCATTTGAAAACAAAGAGAACCTGGAAACCGAATATCCAGAGAGTTCGCGTACTGGTTGACGGACAGGTCAAGAGAATGAATGTCTGCACTCGTTGCCTTCGTTCTCATAAAGTAAACAGAGATATCTAATTCTCTCGCTTACTGCATTTCAAGCCGGCTATTCGTAGCCGGCTCTTTTTGCATGGGAAATTGGGTGACTAGGGATTGGGATTGGGAAAATTGACGATAACGAAAGCGTCACTAGCACTTTATCTCCCCCGCCGGGGGAGAATTAAAGAGGGGGCTGCTCTAGCGGAATAAAATGCTATGAACATCTCAAAAGAACACGGTAATATCCGCCCCTAACGATGAAAGGACTTATTCACACTCTTTTACTGCTAGGAGCGGGTATCACCATGTTCGCTTGATGTGTTCATGGCGAAGTATACCGCTAGTGCTGCCCCCTCTGCCTTCGGCATCTCCCCCAACGGGGACGATAAGACCTTTACCCCCTTTCAGTGAAAGGGAGTAGCC
This sequence comes from Paludibacteraceae bacterium, assembly GCA_963597965.1. GTDB lineage: Bacteria > Bacillota > Negativicutes > Veillonellales > Dialisteraceae > Dialister. The sequence continues at coordinate 24,690 of CAVBRV010000002.1, forward strand.
GCTAATGCTTTTTTCGCAATCGTCATTTCGACCGATAGGACTAGTATGTATAGGCACACTCAAGAAACCTGAGCAACTTGAGAACCCTTAGAACCTTGAGCAACCTGTAACCGCAAGCGTTAGCATCCCTACTTACGCCAATCCGTAACTTAACAACCTTATTTCCTTACCAACTTAGCCGCCATTTTCATCGTATCCCCTTTTTGCAAATGTTCCATGACCGGTGTCACGATTGCCAGAGACTGTAATTTTCCCGGTTTGACGGAGAAATTTTCTGTCGTTTCATATTTCAACTTCCCATCACCCCCGATAATAGCCAAAGAGAGAGTATAGGTTTGTGTTTTCTTGGTGAAATTTTTCACTACTGTGCGGTACTGCAGCTGGTGGTGATTGGCTTCTTCCAGGTTGGCTTCGGTGATGGTCTTTCCTGTGGTCAGGGGATCTTCTTCTTTCAGTGTGAGGCTGGGCTCGGCCATGTAGTAGAGGTGGCTATCGTCTTTGAGGTTTTTGTTCAGCACTTCTGCCACGTGTTCTTTGCAAACTTCGCAATAGCCGTGCTGCTGGTAGAGGCTATTCATGATACAGTCACCGGGTATAGGCTTTTGTGCACCATCGCCATATTTATAAAGTGTCACGCCTCGAAAGCCGAAAAATTCTTTCCAGGGCACTTTTTTCAGGTTGGTCTGTTTGGTTTTATTGGGCGATTCTTCGGGATGACCGTTGTATTCATCGGCCAGATTGGCAAAGCCGTGGGAGGCTTCATGCACCATCATGGCTTCGCCCGCTGCCAAAGAGGAGACCGCATCAAAGGCCGCCCCACCGCCGAAGTAGGTGTCCGAGTTAGAGAGGATGATGGTCTGAATGATATGACCGCCCGGATCGAGGTAGTGGGTTTCCAGGTCTTTCTTGAGGGCTTCTAGTCGTTGTTCCCCTTCCCCATTGAACCAGGCCAGTCGTTCCAGGCCGCAGCTATTGTGGCGTACCCGGAAATAGGTGTCTTTGATGATGCCGCCGGTGCCATCTTTATTGAAATCTCGGCCGGCACCAGATTCTTTGGATGGAATTTGGAGAGCATAAATGTTCATGCCTCGGTTGAAGTAGCGGAAGGGTTCCATATCCATGATTTTTTCCACTCGCGCTGTCATGTCGTGAATGAATTTGTCCTGTTCTTCCTGGGTGTAGCCGTCGCCCACAATGAGCCACACGTTCCGTTTTGCGTCGTCCCCTGTTTTTTGGACTACATAGACAGGAAATAGGGTGTGCTGGGCGGTTTCTTCTTGTGCTACCGCAGGGATTGGTGGATGACTGTTTTCTGCCGTTACCACGCAAGTGGTGCTTCCTAGAAGAAGCATGGTGAGTAGTAGGGATGTACATTTTTGTGTCAGTTTCATAAATCCTCCTTGTTGTTGGTTGTTAGTTGATGGTTGTTTGGCAGCAACGCCAGTGCATAATGGATTTGAGGCATTGATTAAAAGGTTTACAGGTTTCTCAGGTTGCTGAGGTCGCTCAGGTTTCTCACATTTACTATGAAATAGGGATTGGGGATTATGGATTAGGAGATGTTCATTCTAATCCCTAATCCCCAATCCCTAGCCACTTGGTCTCTCATCTTTTCATTGATAGTGATGCACAGGCGGTGCATGAAGTTTACTGGTAAGCGCTGGTGTTATCATTTCATTATATGATACATGGATTTATATTAATTTTCAATAAAGTGTGAGTTGTCATTCATCCATTTTTCGACTGGTACGAAATTGGATTAGTAATTGTTGCTGGTTGTTGGTTGTTAGTTGTCTGGCCTCAAAAAACAATTCTGTTTCTTCCTATTACAAGCAGTCACGAAATAAAAATCCCGTTGAACTGATTTTTCGTTCAACGGGATTTTTATTGTTCCAACTCACCACTGTTGTTAGTTATTTGTTGTATAACTCCAACAACAAACAACTAACAACCAACAACCAACAACCAACAACTATTTCACCGTATCCGTTTTCCGTAAGAAAAACCGCACGATGTACGCCGTAATGAGGTAGAAGCACGGAATAAGGAATACGCCGAATAAGGTGGCAAAGAGCATGCCCCCTACTACGGCAACGCCCATACCGCAGCGAGCAGCGGCGCCGGCGCCTGTGGCCATGGCCAGTGGGAGGCAACCGATGATGGAGGTGAAGGCGGTCATGAGAATCGGGCGGAAACGAAGTTTCGCGGCTTCCATGACGGCTTCTAGTGGTTCCATGCCTTTGTCCACACGTTCTTTCGCAAATTCTACGATGAGAATAGCATTCTTTGCGGCCAAGCCGATAATCATGATAATACCGATCTGCATGTACACGCTATTCTGATAGCCGTCGCTGGTGCTTCCCAGGAAGGCTGCCAATTTATTGATGGCGTATTCGGAGAAAAGGGCACCGAAGATACCCGTCGGGACGGTGAAGAGCACTGCCAGCGGCACGCTCCAACTTTCGTAGAGAGCTGCCAGACACAGGAAAGCGAAAACCAAAGCCATGCCCAAGACTTGCATGGTGGAGGAGCCGGATTTCTGTTCTTCACGGCTCTGACCGGACCATTCGATGGTAGTCCCGGCCGGTGCGATTTCCTTCACCACTTCTTCTGCCGCACTCATGGCTTCGCCGGAGCTATAGCCATCGCCTGCACTGCCCTGGATGGTGATGGAACGAACGCCGTTAAATCGGCTGATGGAGGATGGGCCGGTGGTGATGGATTTGGTGAGAATCGTATCGAGTGGTACCATTTCCCCGGTCTTCGATTTGACGGAAATAAATTTCAAGCTGTCCGCTTCGGAGCGGTATCTCGTATCGGCCTGCACCATGACTTTATAAGCGCGACCGAACTGGTTGAAATCGTTCACCTGGGTTCCGCCGAAGTTGACTTGGAGTGCCGTAAATACATCGGACAGTTGGATGCCCAAATTTTTGACTTTTTCGCGGTCTACGGTGTACTGGACGCTGGGTGTATTGGATTTGAAATTGCTGCGCACCGCGGAGAGTTCAGGACGCTGGTTGGCCGCCTGTACAATCTTCGATGCCAAATTTCCCAATTCTTCATCGGAAAGGCCAGTGTTATCCTGGACTTGCATGGCCCAGCCGCCTTCCATGCCGAGTCCTGGCAAAGCAGAAGGAGAAAAGGCCATGACTTGGGCTTCTGGATGTTTCGGTGCCACCTCTCTATTAAAAGCGGAAATAATGCCATTGATGCTCTTTTCTGTGCTTTCTCGATCCGCCCAATCATCCAAGCGGACGAAGAGGTTTCCCGAACCCGCAGAGGTATTGGTCATGACCGCATCGACCCCTGGAATTTCGCGGGCTTCTTTCGCCACCGCATCCACTACTTTCACGGTCTGGTTCATGGACGTGCCTTCTGGCAAGGTCACGGAGGCGATAAACATCCCCTGGTCTTCGTTTGGTACGAAAGTGGAAGGCACCAATTTATAAAAGAGTCCCATGAGGCCCACCACCAAAACGAGGAAGCAGACCGCATATTTCAAATGGTGCACCATCCAGCCCACTTTGCCAGTGTATTTGTCACGGATAGAATCAAAGGAAGAATTAAATTTCGTAAAGAATTTTCCCAGGATGCCTTCTTTCGCAGAGGTATCATTGGCTTTCAGAATGCTACCGCAAAGGGCAGGTGTCAAAGTCAGGGCCACGAAAGCGGAAATCGCAACGGAAACAGTGATGGTGATAGCGAACTGTTTATAGAGTACCCCCATAGTACCGCCCAAGAAAGCCACCGGGATGAAGATAGCGGCCAATACGGCGGTGGTGGCAATGATCGGGCCTTGCACTTCGTCCATGGCACGCATGGTGGATTCTTTCGCAGAGAGGCCGTCTTTTTCCATATGCTCTTCCACGTTTTCGATGACTACGATGGCATCATCCACCACCATGCCGATAGCTAGCACAAGGGCAAAGAGGGTCAGCGTATTGATGGTGAAATCCAATACCACGAAGGTGGCAAAGGTGCCGATGATGGAAACGGGCACAGCCAGCACCGGAATGAGGGTGGCTCTCCATTTCTGAAGAAATACGAAAACCACCAAAATAACCAGCAGCAAAGATTCCACAAAGGTTTCTTCTACTTCTTTGATGGACGCATTGATGAAAGATGTGTTATCCACCACCACTTTGTAATCCATGTCTGGCGGGAAATCGTCTTTCGATTCGGCCAAAATCTGCTTCACTGCGGTGACCGTTTCCAAAATATTCGCATCATTGGTGAGCTGCACGCCAAAACCAACGCCGGTCTTACCGTCAATCTTAGAATCGGACGAAGAGCTTTGAGCCCCCGTCACCACTTCTGCCACATCTTTCAAGCGAACAAACTGGCCGTCGGAGCCGGATTTGACAATGATATTTCCAAACTGTTCTGCCGTAGACAGGCGACCTTCGATTTTTGCGCTGTATTGCTTTTCCTGATTGGACGGAGCCGGCGGAGCACCGATGGTCCCAGCCGGGGCGGCCTGGTTCTGTTCCTTAATGGCGCTGGTCACATCGGACACCGTGAGACCACGTTCGGCCAATTTATCTGGATTCAACCAAACACGCATGGCGTAGGTGGAACCAAAGGCATTCACATTGCCGACGCCGCTGATTCGTTTCATTTTATCCAACAAATAAATGTCCGCATAGTTTTTGAGGAATGCCGTATCATAGGTGTTGTTTGGAGAATAGAGATTCACCATGAGAGCCATATCGCTAGACGATTTGCGAACAGAAAGACCAGAGGTCTGCACTTCGCTAGGCAAACTGTTCTTCGCCAGGTTGGCGGTGTTTTGCACATTGACAGAATCCGTATTGCCGTCGGTGTCCAAATCAAAGACAATGGACAGACTGTAGCTGCCATCGTTGGACGAAGTGGAGGACATGTAGTCCATGCCTTCGATGCCGTTCAACTGATTTTCCAGCACCTGAGCCACGGTCTGGTTCACCGTCTCCGCATTGGCGCCGGTGTAGCTGGCACTTAAGTTAATCGTAGGCGGAGAAATTTGCGGATATTGGGCAATAGGCAGGCTAAATAAAGAAATCAGCCCCAAAAGCACAATCATCAGCGAGATGACAATCGCAAAGATCGGCCGCCGAATGAAAAATTTCGACATAAAAACCTCCTGACACTAGCGGTTTCACCGCTAGTATTTCATGGAAAGAAAAACGATTTTCTTATAGTAAGGAGTGAGGAATTAGGAGTGAGGAGTGGTGGTGGCGGCGCCTCAAATTAAATAGCGCCGCATTTTTTATTTTATTCATCCATCTTTTGAAACCAATACTTTACTTGCTGTATGAATATGGTCTATCAAAAATATATAAATTCGCGGCGCTTTTTAATTTGTGCGCCGCACCTTCATTCCTAACTCCTCACTCCTAATTCCTAACTTTCGCTTTTGGATTCACTGGAATTGCCGCCTTCGGTATCATCGGAAAGAGTCAGTCCCAATTCTTCCGGTGTCGCCATGGTGACGTTGAGCGACTGTCCCTCTTTCAGATTGGTGAGGCCTTCCACGACGACCGTGTCATTTTCAGAAAGACCGCTCTTGACGATGTAGTAGCTGCCCACTTTATCGCCCAGGGTGACGATTTTGGAAACGGACTTATTGTCGTCCCCGCAAACCAGGACGAAGGATTTATTCAAAACCTGCTGCACCGCTCTTTCCGGGACCAGAAGGGTGCCTTCTTTCTGAGGGCTGGTAATTTTTACTCTAGCAAACATACCTGGCAAGAGATAATGTTCTGTATTTTGGAAAACCACCTTCATGGTAATGGTTCCGGTATCTTGTGATACTTGTCGATCAATGATGTAGTTGGTCGATGTTTCAGATAATTTTTTCCCATTGCTCAAAGTCAAAGAAGCAACGGGTGCTACATAGGCCTCTTCGATTCCCTTTTGGCGATTTTCTTCTGCGGCCTGCTGGAAATTCAAAAGTTCTGTTTCACTGATAGAGAACTGTACATCAATCGGACTGACCTCCCCTACAGAAACCAAGGCTGTATTTCCGGCGGTCACATAGGTCCCCGCTGCCACATCATCCACGGATAATTTTCCGGAAATCGGCGCCCGAATGACGGTATCATCCAAATTTTCCTGGGCCTTCTGGAGCATGGATTGCATGTTCTGATAATTGGATTCATTGGTGTCCACCGTGGCCTGCTGGGTGGTCAAGGTTTGCTCGGAAACGGCACCGGAAGAGGCGAGCCGCTGGTAGCGATCCAGGTCGATCCGAGAATTGTTCAGCGTGGTCAGTGCTTTATCCACATTGGACTGGGCCGACATAACCTCCGTCGCATATTGGCGGTCATCGATTTTGTAGAGTGCCTGCCCGGCTTCCACGAATTGTCCACTGGAAATATATTTCTCTGTGATGGTTCCAGATACCTGAGGCTTAATCACCACCGCGTCGATGGATTTCACCTGCCCGGCGTATTGCTTCGATACCGCCACGTCTTCTTTCAATACTTTCATGGCTTTCACTGACACGCTAGCACTTTTCGGCGCACTCTGCCCGCAGCCCGCGGTCAAGCCCAGAAGCCCGGTCAGCATCAAAGCCGCCAGCACACCTGCCTTTTTCATCCGTTTTTTTGTCATAACAGTCTCCTTTGTATTCGGTAACATGGTGACTAGTGACTGGTAGACTGGTGACTAGTCACTAGTCACCAGCTCACCAGTCACCCATTCCTATTCTTCATTAAATATTTATATGATAGCACGCTATTACATACTAGGTCAATGTTGTTATTGAGTAGTTGCTTGTTCATTCTTTTTCAATAGCAAAAAGCTCACTTCCTATAAAAGTAGCTAGTGACTGGTGACTCGTGACTAGGAAAACGCATGACCCAGTCACGAGTCACTAGTCTACTAGTCACCAAAGATAACTGATTTTATGCATAGTGGTGCGCTCGCGACGTATATAGTTTGGTGATTGTTGTTGGTTGTTGGGCCAAACAACCAACAACAGACAACTAACAACAGTGCCTCATTACTTTTGAAAAGCAACATTTGAAAATATACAAACAGCACTTAAAAAAGTACTTGCATTTTGAAGAAATATCCTGTATGATATAGATAAGACAAAAGTCAATGGTTGCAACGCACGGGCCCGATACAAAAACGTTGATGTGCCGACTTTTGTTACCGGATGACGAATCCATATGAGCTCCGGCTGGACACAGCCGCTCAACCGGGTGAAGAAATTCTTCATCGTGTCAACTTCATATCTATGGAATTGCTATCAGCAAATAGAAATCCCACAGGAAAAGAAAGAGGTATCATGGCAAAGGTCTCTGTTCAAATGACTTCATTTGGCAATGCTGTGATGCGCGCGACTCTACTTTTCGTGTGGGATTTTTTGTTGTATAAGTTGTAAGTTAGCAGTTGGCAGTCGGCGGTACTCCGTCATTTCGACCGGGCATATTTTTGCTTAATGATGTAGAAAGTTGTGAAATGATTTGTGTCCCTGAGTGGAGAAATCTCTTCAGCACTAGCGGTAAGGGCTTAAAGACTGAGATGGGATTCTGTCATCAAGCCTTTACCGCTGGTGCCACTGAGATTTCTCCACTCAGGGACACAAATCCATTTATACCACTTTCGTCATTTTGCACAAATACGATCGGTCGAAATGACGGATAGAGATGAAATCGCTTTCTTAACTTAACAGCATTGCCCCGACGGGGGAGACGAGACGCTAGCGCCGCCAACCGCCTACTGCCTACTGCTAACTGCCTACTGCCTACCGCTAACCGCCAACTAAAAAAAGCACCTATGAAACGCAATCGTCTCATAAGTGCTTTTTTATTACAACCCATCAATCGCTATAGATAGAAGAAATCGGGCTATCTTCTTTTGTCAGAGGAGGAAGTGGAGAATCGGTTGATTCTTCTTCTTTCTTTGGTTCATCCCCTGGTGCGTAGATGGAATGATACTTGAAGAGGTTTTCTACCTGCTTGTGGTCAATGGTTTCTACTTCGAGAAGAGCCTTTGCCATAGCGTGGAGGACTTCCATGTTTTCTGTCAGAGTCCGCATGGTGTCGTTGTAAGCTTCGTCCAAGTATTTGTGCATTTCTTCATCAATCACAGTGGCCACGGTTTCTCCGTAGTTTCTTTCGGAACCAAGCTGTTTGCCCAGGAAAATCTGCTCCTGGTGTTCCCCGAAAATCATGGGTCCTAAGCGATCGCTCATGCCCCATTCCATAATCATTTTGCGGAGAATGCTGGTCACTTGCTGCAAGTCGCCAGAGGCGCCGCTGGAGATTTCATTGAAAATAATCTTTTCTGCGCAGCGTCCGCCCAAAGCGACGCGAAGCTGAGCGAGCAAGTGGGATTTGGTGATGAAGGAACGTTCTTCGTGAGGAAGCATCATGGTGTAGCCACCAGCCTGTCCGCGAGGGATGATGGTGACTTTATGCACCGGGTCAGCATCCTTCAAGAGGGTTGCCATGATGGCGTGGCCCGATTCATGGTAAGCGGTGAGTTTTCTTTCTTCATCGCTCACTTTATGGCTCTTTCTTTCTGGTCCGTAGCTGACTTTTTCGCTGGCTTCTTCCATATCTGCCATGGAAATGGTCTTCCGATTATCACGAGCTGCCATGAGAGCCGCTTCGTTTAAGAGGTTCGCAATATCGGCTCCTGTGAAGCCTGGAATTTTCTTGGCAATGGTATTGAGGTCCACATCTGGTTCCAGCGGTTTATTTCTCGCATGAACCCGAAGAATTGCCAGACGGCCCCGCAGGTCTGGGCGACCTACGACCACACGGCGGTCGAAACGACCCGGACGAAGCAGGGCGGGATCCAGAATGTCTGGACGGTTTGTCGCAGCGATGGTGATAATGCCTTCATTGGAACCGAACCCATCCATTTCTACCAAGAGCTGGTTCAGGGTTTGTTCTCTTTCATCATGACCGCCACCGAGACCACTGCCTCTCTGACGACCTACCGCATCGATTTCATCGATGAATACGATGCAAGGTGCATTTTTCTTGGCTTGCGCAAAAAGGTCACGCACACGGGAGGCACCGACACCGACGAACATTTCCACAAAGTCGGAACCGGAAATGGAGAAGAACGGTACTTTCGCTTCCCCGGCTACGGCTTTCGCCAACAGAGTTTTACCAGTCCCAGGTGGTCCCACGAGAAGGACACCTTTCGGAATCTTTGCCCCGATGGCGGTGTAGCGTCCTGGATTTTTCAGGAAGTCCACCACTTCGGACAGTTCTTCTTTCGCTTCATCTTCCCCGGCCACATCGCTGAAGTTGACGTGTACCTGGCCTTCGGCAGACATTTTCGCTCTGGATTTCCCAAAGCTCATGACACGTCCGCCACCGCCCTGGGTCTGATTCATAATCCAGAACCACACGCCCACCAGAATGATAATCGGCAGGAGGGAAGACAGCAGGCTCATCCACCAGGATGGCTGTTCCGGTGGTTTTGCGGTGATCACGACATCCCCCGCAGAGAGCTTCGGCAACAGCTGTGCATCATTGTCTGGTGCATAGGTTTCAAATTCTGTTCCATCTTTCAGTTTACCGGTGATGGAATTGTTTGTCATCGTAACAGAATCCACATTTTTCTTTTCCACCTGGCTGATGAAGTCACTATAAGTGATTTCGGAATGCTTTTCCTGGGGGTGGACAAAGGTATTGAATATGGATACGGCTATGATAATCAAAAGCACGTAAAGCGCCACATTCTTTACAAATTTATTCAATCTATTCCTCCTATCTATCAAATTCCCATTGAGCAAAAATACCCCATAGATTGATAACTTTGAATAATTTCAATTTTATCATATATATGTATGTATAAGCAATGAGAATTTTTATTTTAGTGACTGGTGACTAGTGATTCGTGACTGGACTACGTTTTCTCCTAGTCACCAGTCACGAGTCACCAGTCACTTTTTTATTGTCTACTATACACCTTGCTATCCAGCACGCCAATGAAGGGCAGGTTTCTGTATTTCTGGGCGTAGTCGCAGCCGTAACCTACGATAAATTCGTCGGGGATTTCAAAGCCGATGTATTTCACGTCCACTTCCGCTTCTCTTCTTTCTTTTTTATCCAGGCAAATCGCCAGTTCTACGGAAGCAGCGCCTCTTTGTTTCAGGATGGGAAGCAGAGCAGACATGGTGATACCGGTGTCGATGATGTCTTCTACCACGATGACGTGTTTCCCGCGGATTTCGCTGTCCAGGTCTTTTTTGATTTTTACATGACCACTAGAAACAGTGCTGTTGCCGTAGCTGGAAACGCACATGGTGTCCAAGGTGACAGGCAGATCGATTTCTCTCATCAGGTCACACAGGAAGGGCATGGCCCCTTTCAGAATCCCCACCAGGACCACGTCTTTTCCTTCGTAATCTTTGGTGATTTGCTGTCCGATTTCTTTCACCCGTTCCGCAATCTGTTCTCTGGTGACCAATACAGTTTTGACATCTTTTTCTAAATTTTTCATTGAATTTTGAATCTCCTTCGTAAATCAGGTAAAAGGTTTCAGTGAGTAGGTATGTTTCCGCTGGTGGTTACAGGGTTCTTAAGGTTCTAAGGGTTCTAAAGGTACTAAAGGTTTCTCGAATGTGCTAAACAAACGCTAGCGTTATTGTCTCGTTCAAGAAACCTGAGAACCCTTAGAACCTTGAGAACCTTTAGCCCCCTGTCCCTCCGCAGGAGTCACGATACCTGCCTCTTCACTTACTAGTCCTTTTCCCCTATCCAACTACATGTAACACATAAAAAATGAGTGGTACTCTCCGAGGGCCGTCCATAGCGACTGCCTCGCACCAATCCGGTCCAGTAAATCTGGTTCTCATCGGCCAAGAGGGGCCAAATGGGACGGGCTTCTTGGGGAATGTCCGCTTCTTGCAAAAGGCGGGCAATTTCTTTCGTCCCTTCCATCCCGTAGGGTGCCATGGTATCTCCTGCTTTGGGAAATACCAATCCCAAGTCCCCCACTTGGTCAGCATCCAGCAAGTACTGGTTTCTCATGAGCCTTTTCGGTCTTTCTGACAGCGTCTCTATCGTGAGCTGCCAAGGCCCTTTTTCTACCCTTTTTCTATTTTTATCTATTATATCAATAAAAGACGGATTATCTACTATTTTTTGACATTCTTTCTTGTATGTCAGCTCCGCCGCCTCCCAGGAAGAAAGGCGAGATCCTGCTCTTGTATTTCCAGGAAATAGAAATACGCTGTCCCGCCCCAGTTGCAACATCACATTTTGGCTGGAGGTTTGGGAATGATTTTTTCCTGCTAGAATGAGTTGCCGCATTCGTTCTATGCTTGGGAAATCCGGTGACTCTTCTCCCACTGCTTCTATCATCTGCCGCAGCACCCGTCGCTGTAAGGCCACTGGCAAAGAGAGAACTGCTTTTTTATCAAAAACAAGAGCGCCACTTTTACTAGAAATTTCCTGTTTCTTTCTCCATTGCCTGGCTTCTGCTTCCATATAGCCGTCTTCTTCGCGGAAAATGTCGGCCATATGGTTGAGGGAATCCACCACGTTTGGATTGTAGGAAAGAAGCTGGGGCATGAGCTGTAAACGAATCTGATTTCTGGTGGTATCAGGCACGTCATTGCTGGCATCATGGCAGGCAGGACAGGAAAAGCTGGCTAAGAAGGTACGGATTTCTTCTTTCGTCATCTCTAAGAAGGGGCGAATCAAATCGTCTCGTTTGGGCTGCATGCCAGATAGGCCACGTAATCCGCTTCCTCGCAAAAAATGAAAAATCACCGTTTCTGCCTGGTCATTGGCATGGTGGGCCAAGGCAATGTATTGGAAATGGCCTTCTTCTTTTACTTCCCGCAGCGCCGCATACCGCAGATTTCTAGCCACCGTTTCGACCGAACCTTTTTCTGCTTTCCGCGTGTCCTCTACATAGACATGCCGTAAGTAAAAAGGGATGTCCAATTTCTTGGCGATGCTTTCTACATAAGCAGCTTCGCTCTCCGCTTCTTGTCGCAAATGGTGATTCACGCAGCAACAGCCCAAGCGAAGTTCTTCTCTTTCCGCAATTTCTTTCAAAAAGAAGAGAAGTCCCAGCGAATCGGGCCCGCCGGACACCGCCGCCAAGATGGCATCCCCTTTTTGCCAGAGGTGCTCTTCATGAGAAAATCGAAGCACCTGCTGCACGAAACCGTCTGATTTCATTTCATATCAGCCAGTTGGGGATCCAAAGTATCTGCATCCAGAAGTCCTTCGGACAAATCTCGATCGCTGACGCTGATTTCTGACAGGGCGAAATATTCCATCAAGCTATCCAAGATAGCCACCCCGGCCACAATAATATCCGCCCTCGAAGGCATGAGGCCTTTCAGATGGCATTTTTCATCATAGGAAAGGGTGGATAATTTCTTCAGCATCTGGGACACTTCTTCCTGATGAATCACATAGTCCTGCACTTTCGAGGAATCGTAGGTTTCCAAGCCTTGTAACATGGATGCCAAAGAAGTAATCGTCCCGCCTACGCCAATCCAACGCTTCACATTCTGCATGGATTCCATCAGGTCTGTCTTGCGGAAGAGTTCAAAGCAATGCTTTTTCAATTCCGCCCGGCCTCTGGCGGTGGTGGTATCAAATTGTTTGGAACAGCGGACGCAACCCAAGTGGAAACTGTGACGCATGCCCACGTCGCTGCCAAATCCCATGCAAAGTTCGGTGGATCCGCCGCCGATATCGACCACCGTAGTCAATACGCCTGGTGTTCCTGCGGCGCCGATGTAGCTATAGTAGGCTTCTTCGGTGCCAGACAAAATGCGAACCGGCACGCCAGTGGCAGCGGTCACTTCATCCGCAAACTCTGCCCCGTTGCTAGCATCTCGCATGATGGAAGTGCCATAAGCAAAGATTTCCTTTGCCCCAGCCAACTTGGCTTCCGCCGTAAATTCATTGATGGCCTGAAGAGATCGCTCTCTCCCGCCCTGGCCGATGCAAGCTTTCTCTGTCATGCCTTCCCCTAAACGGGTACTTTTCAAGTCTTTTTTCAAAACCTTCCATTCCCCTTTTTCATCTTTCTCTGCCATCAAAAGGCGAATGGAATTGGTTCCGATATCTATGATTGCACGCATAATATACCTCTTTTTGAGTGAGGAGTTAGGAATGAGGAGTGAGGAGTGGTGGTGGCGGCGCACAAAATTTGGAAGCGCCGCAAAGTTTTTATATTATATTTTGATTGGTGACTGGTAGACTAGTGACTGGTGACTAGAAAAAGCATGTTCCAGTCACTAGTCACCAGTCACTAGCTACCTGATACATTTTTTATATAAATCATATATTGGGGCGCCCTATACATATGATGCGCCCCTTCCACCACTCCTAACTCCTCACTCCTAACTCCTCACTTAAACACAAAAGAGGACATAACGTCATCGTTACATCCCCTTTCATCTCATCAATCAGAACGACGGGCGCCGCGACCGCCGCGTTTGGATTCTACATTTCTTTTCAAATCCAGAAGTCTTTCATCACTGTCTTTAAGGAAACGGCTGAGCTTGTCCTCAAAGGACGCAGGGGCTTCATGTTTCTGCTGGCGGAATCCACCAGAGAAACTACGTCTTTCCATCGCTTTCGGTGCTTCATGGAAAGAGGCTCTTTCGGGAGCGCCCGTTTCCCGCTTTGCAAAACGATGACCACCTTCTCCGTGCTCATGATGCTCTTTGTGACCATGTTCGCCGCGCTTTTCTTCCTTGCCAGTCTGCGCCTGCTTGATGGAGAGAGCAATTTTTCCTTTCTCATCAATGGTGAGTACTTTCACCTTGACTTTGTCCTTGACTTTCAGATATTCATTAATATCACTTACATACTCATTGGCTACTTCTGAAATATGAACCAGTCCGACCTTTTTTTCTGGTAATTCTACAAAAGCGCCAAATTTAGCGATTCCAGTAATGGTACCTTCTAGGATACTTCCGACTTCTACAGCCATGTGAAAACTAAAATCCTTCCCTGATAAACGAAACATAGGCCGCGCCTATGGATAAGATAAATACATGTAAATTATACGAAATTTCAAGAGGAATATCAACCTCTTTTAAAAGTGCGTAATGCGAAGTGCGTAGTGCGTAATGGTGGTACGGCGGCACAATTCATAAAGCCGCCTAAATTTTATAAAAAAGGGGTATTGGGGCGCTCTATCATTTGATGCGCCCCTTCCTTCATTACGCACTACGCACTTCGCATTACGCACTAAAAACCTCAGGCCCCTCTCACCTCACATACGGCACTTCCCCTGGTTTCACCAAGCCCAGCTCGTCTCTAGCTCGTTGTTCCAATTTCTGCGGGTCTTCCAGGTCTGATTTTTTCTGTTCTAAAGTATTTCTTTCTTGGGTAAGCCGTTCTTTTTCTTCTAGCAAAATTTGTTCTTGCTGGCGAAGGTGATAGTAACGGTAGGCACCATTCATACAAATCAATAGGGATAAAAAGAGCATCACCATACACAGTCCGCGTAAAATCGGGCTGTTTGGAAATAGCCATGCAGGAAACAGGCATTTCCTTAGGGTTGATTTTCTCTTCTTACGCACGAGGCTCCCTCCCTATCATTGTATTAATCCATTTATAAATCCACGGTTCCTCCGCCAATGCTTGCTCGTACGCATCATAGGCAGCGGCGGCTTGGAAACCGTAATCCAGCCAAGCTTTCGTGTCGTTCCAGCGATTGGTGTCATGGTAGAAAGCCACGATGAGAAGTTTCCCATTTCTTTCGGCCGACGCTACGAGACACTCGCCCGCCGCATCGGTCATGCCAGTTTTGATGCCATTGGCTCCTTCATAGTTGCTAAAAAGAAATTCGTTTCGATTTTCCACATTCCGGTAAATCCCATTGCGATAAGTCATGGGGTAGATTTTCCGTTTGACGATGTCCCGGAAATCGGGATTTTTCATGGCGTAAGCGGCGATGGTCACCATGTCCTCCGCCGTGGTGTAGTGATCTGGATTGGTGAGACCATTGGGATTGGCGAAATGGGAATGGGTGGCACCGATGGAGGCCGCTTTTTCATTCATCATTTCAATGAATCGGTCATAGGACCCGCCCACCGTTTCGGCCACCGATACGGCCGCATCGTTTCCAGAAATCAACATCATGCCGTAGAGGAGCTGATGCAAGGATAGCGGCATGTCCGGGCGAATGCCCACATTGGTGCCATCCTGTTTCATGGCTCTCTCTGAAATCACCACGTTCTGGTCCAGTTTGTCTTTTCCTTCTTCCAAGGCAATGATGGTGGTCAGAATTTTCGTGGTGCTGGCGGGATAAATGGTCTTTTCGCCGTCTTTATTCGCCAACATTTTTCCCGTATTTCCATCGATCAAAGCCGCTGACACCGCTTTCGTTTCTGGTGGGGCAGGCAAAACCGGCGGCTTCGGCGGTTCCGGCGTGATCCACACCATGACACCAAAGGCCACGCTTAAAATAATGACAACCAGCACTAAAAAGGCTAGCACTCTTTTCATTACACACTCTTCCTTTGCTATAAAATAATTTTGACAAATAGGTGACTAGTGACTAGTGACTGGTGACTAGGGAAAACGGAAGCCCAGTCACCAGTCTACCAGTCACAAGTCACTTTTTATCCTTCTCCCGCTGTATCTTTTCCCGTCTCTGGTCAATCTTGAAATTATCTTTCACCGCTTCGCCCCGATTTTTCTGGATGCCCTTGTTCAAAGCAGCGGTGTAAGCTTTGCCATTTTCTTCGTCATTCAAGGTGTACAGCGCTGTATTTCCACAATATATCACATTGTCTGTCAAAACCGCATCGGGCACGTGACCAGCGTGGTAGAGTTTTGCCAATTTTCCCGCGGTGAGGTAGGTCCGTTCTTTGTCGGTGTATTTCCCCATGGCCGCCGCTTGGAAGGCTTTTTCTCCGTTCACGAAAATCATGTCGTCCTTCACTTGCACATGATTTCCTGAATAGGCAGACATCCATTTCAAGTTTTTGCTGATGCGGTCGCTGGTCTTGGGGTGATTTCCAGGAGCTAAGACCGCTTTAATCCCAGAAGGGGAACTTTCGCCGTATTTATCTTTCAGCACTTGCATGGCTGCAGCACCGGCCCCCGGATTGTAACCCGCTTCTACGGTGTATTGGAAGCCCCAATCATCCGCTTCTTTTTCCTGGTCTTTGGTAAAGACCGCATTGGCAACGTAGTTCCCCGCAATGCCGCCCAAGAGCCGCTCTCCGTAGGACCGATCACCCAGATATACATTGAGGGCCACCATGAGACCTACCCGTTTTTTGACGCCATTCACGCTGTGCCGCATTTCCCCATGAGAAAATTCGTGAGCCATAATGTAGGCCAATTCGTCATCATCCATGGTGTCCAGCGAACCTTTGTTGACACACATGACGCCGCCCAAGCTCATGAAGGCATTGATGTCTTCGTCAGGAGACACATAGACTTTGTAACTCCGCTCTACGGCACCAGTGTCCACGATGCGATTGTAAATTTCCTGCACCCGGTTGTCCGCTTCTGCTGATTCATAGACGCCTGTCTGCTGCTGGCACTGGCTCAAAAAAGAGAGCTGGTTGTTATCGTCCATGCGGGAATAGTATTGGGAAATAAAAAGCATAGCCGCCGCGCCATAGAGAAGTTTCTCCGCCGTGGAAGCCGCTTCTACTTCGGCCGGTGCTGCCAAGGTTCCTGTCAGGCATAGAGATGCCAAAGAAAGAGCCAATATTTTCTTTTTCAAAAGTTTCATCATGACCCTCCAATATGTATATGAAATATAGCGCTAGTGCATTCGGTGACTGGTAGACTAGTGACTGGTGACTAGGAAAGCGTTACCCAGTCACCAGTCACTAGTCACCAGTCACTTTTCTCTATTGTACCATTTTTGAATACGTAATGCGAAAAAAGTAGGCGGGAATAAGTTAGCAGTAGGCAGTTGGCAGTCAGCAGTAAACTGTTAACAGTAGACAGTAGACAGTAAACGGTAAACCGTTAACCGTTTACTGCCAACTGCTAACTGCTAACCGCTAACTTTACACTCCCCCTTGTTTCGATTTGTATCGATTTGATATAATAGGTAGGTATAAATAAGACATAACGCTGGTGCATCACTATATATAAATAGTGAATGCTCGTTAATTCGTTTTTTCAATAGAAAGAACTCGGATTTGTGATTGTTGCTGGTTGTTAGTTGTTTGTTGTTGGGATCAAACAACAGACAACTAACAACTAACAACTAACAACTAACAACTAACAACTAACAACTAACAACTAACAACTAACAACTAACAACTAACAACTAACAACAGTGAGTGCACAGGAATCTGCACAATAGCCCAATTTTCTATGCACTTAAATACCAAAATTTTACTGCATATATTCAGTAAATATCGGGCGTATGAATTATCGAGCATCCACTAAATAGTAAGAGACATAGTAGCCAGGAATTTGGGATTAGGGATTAGAATGACATATTTCCTAATCCCTAATCCCCAGTCCCTAATCCCTTATTTCCTAGTCACCAGTCACGAGTCACTAGTCACAAATAAAAGGAGATTCATATGACCGCAGATAACTTAACTTTTTCCCTTGAAATCGATTTCATTCCGGACATCCAAGAAGGCCGGGATGAACTGAAGAAATCCATGAAAGCCACCGCCGAAAAATTTGACGGCACTTACATTCTCGATCCGAAAGCACGGCCCATCATTTCCGGTCTTTCCAAAGATGACGTGGATGGGGTGTTGAAAGATTTGGGACTTCTCGCCTTTGGCAGTTGGCCTTCTTGCATTCTGACCTGCACTCTCGTCGCACCGCTCCCGATCCGTGCAGTAGGCATGTCCGATGGTTGGGATATTTACACCGGCAAGAAAACCTTCTTTGCGTTCGCCCAGTTCCCTGCCGACGCCCTGGCAATCATGGTGAAGGCTTGCACCTACTATTTGGAACACGAAAGCTACCAGTCTTTGGAAGAATTTATCGACCACATGGGTTACGAAGCCTTCCGCGATGCGGTGCTAGGAAATACAGTGCCCGATGGCAAAGGTGACACCAGCGATTACTACGGTTCCAGCTGGGGCGCACCGGATGTGCCACCACTGAAAGAAGGGGATTTCGTCCGCCCAGAAAATAACATCATGCAAGTCATCGAAGTGTACCCGGAAATGGGCCCGTTCCTCATGGAATACGGCATGTCCTGCGTGGGATGCTTCGTTTCCTACGATGAAAACCTCTGGCAAGCCGCCCAGTCTCACGGTATGGATGTGTTTGAAATCATCGGCGAAATGAACGAATTTATCGCGGATAAATATAACAAACCACTTCTCACCGCCGACACCCCCATGGAAACCATCCTCACTCTCTATCCCCAGTTGCTTCCAATTTTCCAGGAAAAGGAAATTGCCATGCCTTCCGACATGACCACCACCATCGGCACCATGTGCCAGAATGCGAAGGTGGATGTGAAGGAGCTTATTGACAAATGCGATGAAAGATTACGCGGAAAAGAGGAGTAAGGTTCTGGTAGTGGTGATTCCGCTGGAGTATCATTTCGATGTGACCGCTCTCAGAGGGTTCTGGGGGTGACGGTTCCGCTAGAACATCATATCGATGCATCCGCTCTCAGAGGGTTCTGGTCGTGGCGGTTCCGTTAGAATATCATATCGATGCATCCGCTCTCAGAGGGTTCTAAAGGTTCTAACTTAAACTTCCCACCCGTAAAGTAATGATTTATTTCGATACCCTCAAAGAAATGTGGACTTATGGTAGCATCACTAGCGTCATTTCGACCGGTGCTATTTGTGCGAAATGAAAAAGACGGTATAAATGAATTTGTGTCCCTGAGTGGAGA
>CAVBRV010000003.1:0-22301 GCA_963597965.1 Paludibacteraceae bacterium
TTTGCAAAGACAAAAGGATGACGTCGCACCATTTTATCTCGGATGCCATCCACCACATCTTGCATGGTAAAAAAGCCTTCTTCTTCCGCTAAGGACGCATGAAATACAATCTGCAGCAGCACATCGCCCAATTCTTCCTGGAGATTCACCATGTCATTTTTGTCGATAGCATCGATGACTTCGTACACTTCCTGTAGGAAATAGGTCCGAAGAGAAAGATGATCCTGGGCCCTATCCCAAGGACAACCACCCGGTGCCAAGAGACGTTTCACTGTTTCCTCGATAGGTGCTAAAGTAAAAGGCGTAGGCGATTTGATTTTCCCTTTTCTTCCGTCAAAGAAACAAATGGCTCCCTCTATCCATTTCTCACTATTAAAATCTTCTATAGATATTCTAAGAATATTTCCATTAGGAAAGAAGAAATAAATGGGAGAGTCTGCTTCGTATACCGCGCGCAGCCGCCGTGCCAGTATGTCCTTCTCTTGTTCCTTCATCCCCACGACAATGAGCGGATGGGACAAACGAATGGAAATGGTCCCCACCTCTTCCCCGCGAATCAAAGTAAACGCATCGTTTTCAGACAAAAGACCACTGGTTGTGATTAACTTGAGAATTTGAAAGGTATTCATGGATGGCATCGCTCCTTTGCTTAGTGACTAATCAATAATTCATGCGCTCGATATTTGCTGCATATATGCAGTGAACTTTTGGTATCCAAATACACAGAAGCACGAGCTATCCTGCAAATACCTGTGCATTCACTGTTGTTAGTTGTTGGTTGTTAGTTGTTAGTTGTTTGAATCCTGACAACCAACAACTAACAACCAGCAACAATCACTAATCCGTTTTCTTACCAGTTGGAAAGTGAATTAATGATCCACTCACTGCTCATTTGGAGTGATTATAGCATATGGAGTGCGTAATGCGAAGTGCGTAGTGCGTAATGAAGGTGGCGGCGCACAATTTATAAAGCGCCGCAAAGTATAAAAATAAACGGTATGTATGCTAAGTATAGATTACACTTAGCACACATACCGTTTTATTTTAAAAAAAAGGGTATTGGTGCACTATATGAATTGATGCGCCCCTTCCGCCATTACGCACTACGCACTTCGCATTACGCACTAAAAACCGCTTTCAACTCACCGCTATCACAAGGTTCTCCAAATATGAAGCAGCTGGTCTTCGGAAATTTTATCTACCTGGAAATAGGAAGCCCCCATGGCTTTGGCTAGTTTCTTCGCTAAACCCAGTTTGATAAATCCAGATTCGGTATCAATCACCGCCACTGGCAAATGACGCTTGCCAATGCGTTTGGCTTCTTCCAGGGCATCGGTGACAGGATTGGTGCCTTTATTGAGCGGGCTCGTAGCACGACCATCGGTGATAAGAATGACCACCGGGTCTTGGGCCGGGTCCTGGCGATAAAGCATATCTAACACATCTTCTGTTTTCAGAAGGCCCTGGGCTAGTGGCGTTTTCCCGCCAGTTGGGAGAGTCGCCAATTTCTTTTGAGCAAAGTCCACACTTCTGGTAACAGGAAGCAACACTTCCGCCTGTTTCTTGCGGAACGCAATCATACCCACTCGATCTCGTTTCTGGTAGGCATCAAAAAGGATTTTGAAAATGACTCCTTTCACGGTCTTCATTCGTTCTCTGGCCCCCATAGAACCGCTGGCATCCACCACGAAGAGGAAAATATTTCCTGTCCGCTTTTCTCTGACTTTGCTGCGTAAATCATCTTTGCGAATCACTACCGCGCATCCATTGGAAGGCCGCGCCTTTTGATAGGGAGCAGCCGCCCGGAGTGTGGCATCGAAGGCAATATCGTTGGTCTTTCCTTTCGGAATTTCTGCTCGTACATAGCGCCCCTGCATGAGATCTGTCATGGTGAGACTACGTTTCCCGCTGCCCTTTTTCGGTTTTCTATCTTTCGATGGTTCAATCCACATGGGCGGCAAATTGATATGCAAATTGGCCGCATCCACCCGTTCCTGACTTGCTCCTTTCGGATTAGACATGGGCGGCTGGCTTTCATTTTGGTCGTCATTGCCATCGGAATCTTCCGTATCGGTTTGGGGCGATTCCGAATTGTCCGGTGGCAGTGGCAATTCCTGGTTCTGATTATCTTCTGGTTGTTCTTGCGACTGATCGTCTTGGTCCTGATCCTGGGATGGATTGTCATCCTGGTCCTGGGGCTGCTCATTTTCCTGTGGCGTTTCTTGCTCTTGCTGCTGATCTTCTGCTTTCCTCATGCGATGAGGCAATACAAATTCCGCCGCCTTTTCCAAATCTTTCGGCATCACAAAAGAACGCCCCGCCAATGCCGCTTCTGCCCGTGCGGCTTCGATAAGGTAAATATCTGCCCGGTGACCTGCCACATGGGCTTTCAACGTATACACCGCCGCCAGCTGAATCATAGCAGGCGACACTTCCACTGTTTCCAGTAACTTTCTAGCCGCTGCTACTTTTTCTTTCAGAGCTTCTGTTTCTTCCCGCCATTTCTCTTGGAAAGCGATCCCGTCTTTTTCAAAATCCAACACGCGACGGATAATTTCCATCCGTGTCTCATCATCATAGGCGGTTTCCACTTGGGCAAAGAGGCCAAATCGGTCCAAGCTAGAGGCAGATAATGTGCCGCTTTCTGGATTCATCACAGCCAACACGGTGAAATGGGTATCTCGCTGTTCAGAAAGTCCATCTCGCTCTAGTCGATAGCCGCCCGCTTCTCGGATGTTCAAAATGGCAGAGAGCAAATCGTCTCGCAATAAATTGACATCATCGATATAAATCATCCCACCATTCGCTTCGTCAATCAGCCCGGGAAGGAGCTTTTTATGACCACTGCGAATGGCTTCTTCTGCGTCAATGGAACCAAAGAGGCGATCTTCTGTGATGCTGATCGGCACTTCCACCCAAGGTGCCTCCATAAGACCTCTCGCACTTCTGACCAAAGTGGACTTGCCCGTCCCTTTTTCACCAGACAAGAGCAAGCCCCCCGCATGGGGATTCACTAGGGTGAGTAAAATGGCTTCTTTGGCTTTTTCCATCCCGCAAATGGCGGCAAAAGGAAATCCGTTACGCTTCATTGTCAATGACCTTGTCCACTTCAGACCAATCGAGAGTCTGTTCTTCAAATGGACGGCGTCTCATACGATGAGGCAGCGCCAATCTGGAAGCTTCCCGGATATCTTCCTTCGTTACTTCGGTATGTCCTTCGACGGCCGCAATGGTTTCGGCTGTCTTAATTAGGGTAATATCGGCTCGGTGTCCATCGACTCCCAGTGTGATAGAAATTTTGGCAGCTAAGAGGAGAATATCATTGGAAACCGTCACTTGCGGCAAGAGTTTCATAGCCCGTTCGATACGGCGCACTTCTTTTTCCTGTTCCTCTTTCCAAGAATCCAAGAAAGGCTGCGGGTCTGCTTCATAAGCCAGTCGGCGTTTGATAATTTCTGCTCGCTTTTCGGGGTCCTGTTCCCCTACCACTTTCACAGATAGAGCAAAACGATCCAATAGCTGCGGACGAATGTCCCCTTCTTCTGGATTCATGGTGCCCACCAAAGAGAAACGAGCAGGATGAGAATAAGAAATCCCTTCTCGTTCTACCGTATTGATGCCCATGGCAGCGGAGTCCAAAAGCACATCCACCACGTGGTCGTCCAGCAAATTGATTTCATCTACATACAAAATATTTCGATTGGCATCGGCCAAAATTCCGGTTTCAAAAGAGCGTTTTCCTTCCCGAATGGCTGCTTCAATATCCAGTGTCCCCACCACGCGGTCTTCGGTGGCAGAAACAGGAAGTTCTACTACTTTCATCGGCAGCATTTCTACTTCTGGTTCGGCGTGATCATATTTTTCATGACATTCATCACACCAGTTGGCTTTATCATCGGGATCATCATGGAAACGACATCCCTTGATGCATCTTCTCGGTGGCAATAAATCCGCCAACGCACGAACAGCGGTGGATTTTGCCGTCCCCTTTTCCCCTTGAATCAAAACGCCCCCCAGCTTTGGATTCACCACATTCAGCACCAAAGCGCGTTTCATCGTATCCTGCCCGATAATGGCAGTAAATGGAAATGTTCCCTGTCTTTTCATTGTATTCCTCCTCAGTAAACTTCATGCACCGCCGGTGCATCACTATGTATGAAAACGGTTAACATAGGTGACTAGTAGACTAGTGACTCGTGACTAGACATGCGTTTTCCCAGTCACGAGTCACCAGTCACTAGCTACCAGATACATTTTCATAATAAAATGGTTGGCAGTAGGCAGCTGGCAGTTGGCCGTTTGACTACTTTTGATGAACTGCCTACTACAAACTGCTGACTGCTAACTATTAATTATTATATATTACATGATATACCCATGGTAGGGTCAAGAATTTGTTGTTTGTTGTTGGTGTATCGCATCGATGACATTTACAGTATCAGTCACTTAGCATGGATTGGTTTATGGTTTATCTACCGAGTTCGTATGTGACAATTCGCTATGAAGAAAATCTCATTGGTTTATGGGTTAATGGTCTCAGTAAACCTTAAACCAATGAGGCTTTGACAGAATGCTGATTTCCTCTAAACAAGTCGGAGAATAAACCTTAAACCTACAATCACCGCTTCCCCAAGTATCTTTTAATAAAGAACCGTTTCATGGCACACTCCGCTTCGCTCCGCCGGACGTGTCCGTCTTTATCTAGCCAGCGAGAGAAACAGCCTCCGCCGCAAAGGGAAAAGTATTCACAGCTGCGGCAAGCACTCATGGCTTCTTTGATGAAATTTCCTACTTCCGCTACTTTCTCTGGATCACGACCAGTTTCTACGGTGCCTAGTTGGTAACGTTCTCGTCCCATGAGGGAAGAACAGGCGTAAATATTTCCATGAACATCCACGAAGGCCGCTTCTCCATTCATGGCATAGCATTGGGGAAATTCATATTTCTTACTTTTTGCTAAGGATGCCACCCGATCTTCTTGGGTGAAATGGATGTGGCGCCCTGTCATTTTTTCCAAAAGGTCCATACGGGCCGCAGTCTTTTCCAAAGCTTTAGTCATTTGCTCGGCGGTCGGAGCATGCAGAGTGGCACCTCGTCCCTGTTCTCGCAAAATATCGAAGCCCACTTGGTGCACATTTCCATAAAAATGAGCCATATCCGCAATGCCCGGTAGTTCCTCCACCATGTCGTCTGTGACCACACAAGTGATGCCTGTACCGATGGATTCGGCCGCTAGATTTTGAAACGCCTGAGCCGCCGCTTTAGAAGAAGAATGCCCATCTTTCATCTGTCGGGTTCGGTCCATCACGCTGGGACGGCCGTCACAGGAAATACCAATTCCCACATGATGGTCATAGAGCCAGCGCCCTATATCTTTGGTCAAAAGAGAGCCATTGGTCTGAATTTGCATCTGCGCATCGTAATGATTTGTTTCCACCACTTGCACCAATTTCCGTATCAAAGGAAAACGGAGCAACGGTTCGCCACCGGAAAATTGCAAAAGAAAACGGCTGCCACTTTCCCCTGCCAAGTGCACTGCCTGTATAGCCGTTTCTTCTGCCATATCCACCTGGTCCACTTCGGCTGCATAGCAATAGCGACAAGTAAAATTGCATCGTCCCGTCAAAGTGAGAACCAACATACGAATGGGAGGAATCTCTTTTAAGCTATTTTTTGATATGTTACACATAGTTTGAAATCCTTTTCTAGGTAGGAATTAGGAATGAGGAATGAGGAGTGAGGAATGAAGATGGCGGCGGAACCGTCATTTCGACCGGTCATATTTATGCAAATGGAATAAGAGTTGTAAATACCAATGTGTCCCTGAGTGGAGAAATCTCAGCGGCACCAGCGATAAGGGCTTGATGACAAAATCCCGTCCCAGTCTTTAAGCCTTTACCGCTAGTGCTGAAGAGATTTCTCCACTCAGGGGCACAAATCTATTTATTTCTATATCATCACTTTGCACAAATGCGACCGGTCGAAATGACGGTTTCGCTGCCACCGCAAATCTTCATTTCCTTGATCGCATCGAAATGAATCACCATTTTACGAATGGGAAGTTTGAATTATAAAGGGTTATAAAGGTTATCACTTAACCCTACAATAACCTTTTATAACCTTGATGGTAGCGGCATGGGCATCATGTTTGATACAGAAATCTGCAAAATAATAACCTTTATACTACCGGAATCTCTTGTATGAATAGCAAATCCATTTAGCTACTCATCGTCATCTTCCAATTCCCCTTCCACAGATAGATACATCTCTTGTAACTCCTGTTTCATCTCATCGCTGGCATGCCACAGTTGACGCTGGTTGGCTTCCAAAAGGGTTTCTGCCATGCTTTGCAACGCCCATGGATTCACCTTTTTCATCCATTGCTGCATCTTCGGATCTAGCGCATATTTCTTCGCATACTCATCGTACATCCAATCATCCATGACGCCACTGGTGGCATCCCATTGGAAACTGATGGACAGGCGATTTGCCAAATCAGTGGCTCCTTTGTAGCCATGTTTCATAAGACCTTCGATAAACTTCGGATTCATAGATTCACTGCGGAACACCCGGCGCATTTCTTCTTGCACCGTCTTTATCCCGACATTAGCCCGATTGGTGCTATCGCCCACATAGGACTCTGGTATCTTGCCGCCTAAACTCTTGACTGCTGCAATCATGCCGCCGTGGAAGGCATTGTAATCATCGGAAGACAAAATGCTGGTTTCGTGATTGTCTTCATTTTTGACCGTCAAATCGAGGGAAGCCAATCGTTTCTTGAACAATTCGGGTTTGAACACGCCCCGACTTTTCCCGCCAAAGACATGACCGCCCCAGCGGACGTACACATTGGCTAAATCTTCTTCGGTCTGCCAATTCTTCCCATCCAAGACGGTATTCACGCCAGCGCCATAGGTCCCTGGTGCATCGCCGAAGATGCGAAAGGCTGCATTTCGCCACGCCTCATCCGCCTCAACGCCTTCGTCCACCATAGACTGAGTATCTTCTTTGACATGCTTTCTGACATAGTTATCTTCGTTCGATTCATCCTGAGACGCTGCCAAAAGGACGGCCTGGTCCATGAGTTCTGCCAGTTGAGGCAAGGTATCGCGGAAAAGGCCGGAAATACGACCGGTCACGTCGATTCTAGGGCGCTTCAGTTCAGAAAGCGGAATGATTTCAAGTCCCCGTACATGAAGGCTCCCCTTCTGCCATACGGGGCGAACCCCTAGCATGTATAGAAATTCGGCGATGTCCTGCCCGGAGGAGCGCATATTCGGTCCTGACCAAAGCACCATGCCAATATTTTCCGGATATTTCCCTTGATCCGCAATGAATTTCTCAATCATCCGGTCTCCCAATTTCACGCCTAGCTGCCAACCAGTCGGAGAGGGTAAAGCTCTCGGGTCAACGCCATAGAAATTTCGTCCCGAAGGCAAGAGAGAGACCCCGCCTGCATTGGGTGAACCTGATGGTCCTGCTTCTACATAGCGACCATCCAAGGCATCCAATGTATGAGTAAGTTCATTGGTGGTCAAACGAATGCGAGGTACCATCTCTTCTGTCACGAAATGAAGCAATTTCTCCAGTTTCTTTTTCCACTCTTCATTTCCCTGCGTTTCCGGTAAAGAAACTGCCTTCTCGATAGATTCTGCAGAGAAATTTCCTTCCTGCAATGTCTCTATGACATGTCGTGTTTCCTTCCGTATCTGATCCATGAGCTGCCCATAGGTCATCTGCTGTTCTGGCACCATATCGCCTGCATGGGTCTGGATCGTATCCAAGGTGGTATTATATTTCCCCGCCCATAAATCATAAATGGAAGGATTCTCTCCATTGGACAAACGAAGAAGCTGTAAAATACCATCGGTCAGCAGCTCTCCTTCCAAGGGCTGTCCTAAAACATGCAGTCCCACATGGACTTCGCTATCCTTCAATTCTTCGATGTAATCATGAAGCGCACTCACATAGTCCCCAAAATCCATACCTTCTGTATAAAGCACATCTTGGTCTAATTTCGCCTTTGCTGCCAACTTGCGAATCGGTTTTTCCATGTCACTCACATCACTGCCTGTATCTTTCAAGTGGGCATATTCATCCATGGTTTTTTCTAGTTCCGCCAATTCATCGTAAGCCCCGGCATCTGCTACAGGCGCTGGCAAGTAACCAATGAGACAAGCCGAAGCCCGGCGCTTCGCAATCATTCCCTCTCCGGTGATGGTCATATGATAGGGATAAATATTGGGCAAATCGCCCAGGGCAATATCAGGAAAACTGTCTGCATCAAGGCCCACACTTTTCCCTGGGAGCCACTCCAGATTGCCATGGGTGCCCATGTGAATCACCACGTCTGCTTTCCATACGTTTCGCAACCAATCGTAAAAAGCCAAATACTGGTGGGTCGGCGCGATATAGGGATCATGGTACACCTTGGATGGGTCCATGCCGTATTGCCGCGAAGGTTGTACGGTCAAGAAGAGATGCCCATCCATGGTGCCCGGAATCAGAATATTTCCTTCCTCCGACAACATCACTTCACCCGGTGCTTTCCCCCATTCCTCTTCCACCTTCTGCTGTGCTTCCTTTCCTAAGCTATGGAAAAAAGAAATATAGTCCTTGGCGGAAAGCTTCTGGCAATCTTCTGCTTGTTCTTCGGTCATCATAGAAAGGTCATTGGTGGCTTTCGAGGTCATCAGGGAAATCAGAGCCTCCCTATTTTCCGGAATGAAATCCATCTGGTACCCTTCCTCTTGCATGGCCTTCATGAGACGAATCGCACTTTCCATGGTATCCAAGCCAGAGGCACTCCCGATATTGGCATTTTTTGCCGGATAATTATGAAAAATAATCGCCACTTTCTTATCTTCATTTTTCATCCGATGAAGATGGGCCCACTTGCCCGCTTTGCTAACCATCTGATGGATTCGTTCTTGGATAGGAACAAATACCACGCTGCCATCGGGCCGCTTCTCATGACCTGCGATAGGGACGCCGTGAATGACCCCATCCAATTCAGGCATGGCTACGGAAATCGACGTTTCTACCGCATTCATCCCCTCTGGATTGGCCCGCCATTCTGCTTCCGTCGTCAAAAGGGTATACGCATCCAGAACAGGGACGCCTAACTTTTGTAACACCTCGTTTCCACTCTTTCCCGCCCCCAGTACAGAAAATTTCATGGTACTTACCAATGCATCAATGATGGGTTTCCCCTCTTGCATGAAATAAGTTTCTATCACTTGAGACAAAGGAGGCATGCCTAGCGATGGATCGACCAGGCCATTGGCAAAAACCGGAATCACATCATAGCCCTGGGCCTTCGCTTCTTCTATGAAACATTGCTGGTACGCCGTATCATCCCAAATCCATTCTTCTCGGTAAAATAGAAGTCCCAATACAGGGCGACGGCCTTGCACATGAGACGATAAATAGGCTGGTAAGTCTGTCGTAAACCGTTCGTCTGCATCGGGTTCATAAATACCCGCCCACGTATAGGCTTCTGGCGCCTTGGCAATTTCCTTATTTCTTGTAAAGAGGCCATTGGCATAGAGCCACAGATTTTTGAAATTTTCCATGCCCCCATAGAGACTATATTTCCGAAAATGGGTCAAAACATCCCCAGAAATAGAATCGCTATGTTCCGCCGTCTCTCCATCAATGGCGTCGACGAAATACGAAATCCCGTTCTTGTCTAAGAATTGCTTACAATCTTTCCAGAACGTCGACTTCAACGCATTCTTCATGAGATGAATCATCACCAAAGAAGAACCAGACAACTTTCGCTCCCAGTTTCGATTCCAATCACTGGAGCGCTCTACTTTGACAGAAATACACAAATCAGAAATCAGTCGTTTTTCTTGCAACGCTTCACAGGCTTGCTTCATAGAGGCATACCGCCTGTCATGATTGGTCATGTAAATGATTTTCGTATCCATGGTGATGTTATGCGACCTCCTTGGGAAATAGGGTTCTGGTGGTATTGATTTGGATTAGTGGCTCTTGGAATGCTACCGCTGTCATAGGGTTCTGGTAGTACCGGTTGGGATTGGTGACTTTTGGAATATTACCGCTCTCATAAGGTTCTGGTGGTGATGATTGGGATTAGTGGCATTTGGCATACTACCGCTCTCATTGGGTTCTGGTTGTGATGATTGGGATTGGCGGTTTCTGGTATATTACCACTTTCACAAGGTTCTATTATTCAATCAACAAGTAGTCATTTCATTTTCAATATTCTACATTTTATCATTATACTACTTTTATAAGCCCTGAGTCATAATATAATTCTAACAAACTCCTTTTCATTTCTACACTAGTGTATTGTATCGATGATATTTACAATATCAGCCATTTAGTCTGAATTGGTTTATGGTTTACATTTCGAGTTCGTATAAAATCAATTTGCCATGAAGAAAACTTCATTGGTTTAAGATTCATGCGTAACCCTATAAACCCTAAACCTTAAACCCTAAACCTATATCTCAAGCATTAACAGTTTCGCTAAAAATCAATAATACAGTACACCAGAACCCTTCGTCAGCCATATTAAATACCCAAAGCCTCTTCCCCCGTTTCCCTCACCACCAGAACCCCCACGCAAAAAAGAGCTGCCGAAGCAGCTCCTTCTCTTTCGCCTATATACTATTGTCGCACTACCCCAGTGCCACTCTATCACTGATGGTCCCTGCTGTTTCTTCAAACTTCTTCAGCAAGTCATCGATGGTGAGTTGTTTCTTTTCTTCCGGTGTATAATCCGCAATGATACGACCACTATTCATCATGATGAGACGATTGCCATATTTCAAAGCATCTCTCATATTATGGGTAATCATGAGAGTGGTCAAATGTTGTTCTGTGACGATTTCATCCGTAATCTTCAGCACCTTGGATGCGGTCTTCGGATCAAGGGCTGCGGTCGGTTCGTCCAAGAGGAGAATGTCTGGACGCTTCATGGTTGCCATGAGGAGTGTCAAAGCCTGGCGCTGCCCACCGGAGAGAAGTCCAATGCGGGTGCCCAGTCGATTTTCCAATCCCAAATCCAAGCGAGCTACCATGTCTCGATATTTCTCATGGTCTCCTGCAGAAAAAGCCCAGCGCAACCGACGACTTTCGCCTCTGCGAGAAGCCAAAAGCAGATTTTCTTCTACCTGCATGCCGGCCGCGGTTCCTTTCAAAGGATCCTGGAAAACGCGACCAATATATTTCGCCCGTTTATATTCACTCACATGGGTCACATCGTGTCCATTGATTTCAATGGTTCCGCTGTCTGGAATATAGGCCCCGGCGATGGAGTTCAAAAGCGTACTCTTCCCGGCGCCATTACCACCGATGACAGTGCAAAAGTCCCCATCGTTTAAAGTGAGGGACAGTCCGTTAAGTGCTTTCTTTTCATTGGTGGTACCTTTGAAGAAGGTTTTGCTAATATTTGCTACTTTTAACATGTCTATCCCCTCACTTTCCGATATTGACTTTGCCTTTAATCATCGGTGCTGCCAGAGCCAGCATCACGATGATGGCGGTGAACAATTTCAGATCGTTCGGCGGCATGCCCAAGTACAGCACGATAGCGATGACCACGCGGTAAATGACAGAACCAAGTACCACCGCTGCCAGGGAAGCAGAAAAGCTATCCACACCCAGGATAACTTCGCCGATAATGACAGACGCCAAACCGATGACGATGGTACCGATGCCCATACCAACATCAGCAAAGCCGTTATTCTGTGCCACTACAGCACCGCAGAGACCGATGAGAGCATTGGAAATAAAAAGTCCAATGATAATCATGGTGTCTGTATTCACGCCCTGAGCACGAACCATTTGTGGATTATAGCCGGTGGCACGAATGCACATGCCCAGTTCTGTACCAAAGAACCAGTACACAAAAGCAGCAATCAAAATCATCAGCACAGCCGGTACCAAGAAGGCTGCCATGGATGCGCTAATGTGGAGCATAGAAGCAGTGGTAGAGAAAATGGTATCGACTCGAAGTAAGGAAATATTCGCTTTGCCCATGATGTGCAAGTTAATAGAATAGAGAGCAATCATGGTTAGAATCCCTGCCAGAATCGCAGGAATTTTTAATTTCGTGTACAAAATGCCAGTCAATACCCCCGACAGCACGCCACCAAAGGCACCGGCTGCGATAGCAATCCAGGGAGACTGCCCCGCTGCAATCATAGATGCCGCAATGGCGCCGCCCAAGGGGAAACTCCCTTCACAAGTCATATCCGGTACATCCAGTACGCGGAAAGAAAGAAATACACCAATCGCCAGAATGGACCACATGAGCCCCTGGGCAATGGTGGAAAATGCTAAATCTACCATTTCTACTAAACTCCTTTTCTTTTTAGTTGTTAGTTGTTTGTTGTTGGTTGTTTGGCTCCCAACACCAATGAATCGTCTCTGAGTGGTTCAGAGGAAGCCAGCATGCTTTCATAGGCTTATTGGTTATTGGTTTAAGGTTTATATACCGAGTTCGTATATGACAATTCCTCCCGAAGAAAATGTCATTGGTTTAAGGTTTAATTGCAAACATACAACCCCTAAACCTTAAACCATAAACCAATATCTCAAGCATTGCCAATTTTGCTAAAATTCAATGATACGACACACTAGAAATGATGCTCCGCCACCTTCATTCCACACTCCTCATTCCTCATTAAGCTACGGTCTCGCCGGCTGTCCATCGTAGAGGTAGAGCTTTCTGGCTCGCTGCCACAAATCGCTGGGGAGATCCATTTTCATGGCACCAATTTGCTTCATATTGACCACCAGGTTCGGGTCATACTGGCGAGCGATAGGAATATCGGAGGGTAATACATCGCCCTTGAGAAGTTTGCAAGCAATCCGTCCGCCGCTGAATCCCATGCGATAGTAGGAAGGCGATACAGAAATGACCGCCCCTTGTTGTACCATTTCCGATTGTTCCCCAATGATGGGAATGCCTGCTTGATTCATCACATTCACCAAGCTATCGAAATGTTTCAAAATTTCCGGGTCCTCTGGCACATAGAGAGCTTTCACTTTTCCAGCGAGTTGCTTGAATTGTTCTTCCGGCTTCTTTTTACCATCATAAGCCATTTCATAGAGATGAATCCCTTTTTGTTCAGCCGCTGCCCGAAGAATTTTGAGCTGTTGCTTGGACCCCTCATTCTCCGCATCATATACCACACCCAGCGGATCCAATTTCATAATCCGTGCCGCCGTGCGAATCTGATTTACCACCAGTGGATAATCGGTAATGCCTGTCACATTATCGCAATCAGAAAAAGCATCATCTTTCTGGAAATATAACACACCTACACCCACCACAGGAATGCTTTTTGTTGATTTCACAGCGGCCCGAGCCGCACAACTTCCTACGGCAATAATCAAATCTTTCTCACTACGGGCCAATTTCTCGGCCCCTTTCTTCAGCTTGCCTTCATCACCAGCCGCTTTGATGAGTTCAATTTTTACATTTTTGCCTTTCTGATACCCACCAGCTTCCAGAGCCGCCATGACGCCTTCCGTCATTTTATCCTGCTCCGGCAAGTTTTCTCCTTGCAAAATGCCAATGGTATACATTGATTTGGCAGGAATATATCCCACCTGGGCGATTTCCTTTTCTCTCTGTCCCCCCTGATACAGAATCACCGCCATTGCTACATTACAGATGGCAAAAATCAACATGAGCCACCATAGTTTCTTGAGTTTTGAAGCCAATCCACTTACCCTTTCTTACTTTTTGTTGCTGGTTGTTGTTAGTTGTTGGTTGTTTGGGATTCATGCACAAACAACCAACAACTAACAACCAGCAACCATCTTTTACACACTCTCTTTGATAGCAGGAAAAGTAACCCCTCCCCGTTCCCCCAGATCAGAGTTACTCCTTTGGATACTATTATTTGATTAAAAAGAAAAGGGATTAGGGACTAGGGATTGGGGATTAGGAAAAGCTTATTCTAATCCCTAATCCCCAATCCCTAGCTACTTACTTCGCTATCCTTTTCTCTTCATTCATACACTAATCAATCACCAGTCATTACACCATATCTGCTCTATTCAGTACGGACTGCGGAATCTGAATGCCCAGATTTTCCATTTCTGCCTTATTGATATAAAGCTTGGACTTGTCTGCGCCTTCTACGGGGAAATCTTTGATGGTCTTATTTCCCTTCAGGATTTCAGCTGCCATTTCACCTGCTCTATGACCAATATCATAGAAACTAATGGATTCCGAAGCCAGCACGCCCGATTTCACGTGACCTACTTCTGCACCGTAGACAGGAATCTTTTCCTTGTTCGCTACAGACATCAACGTCGGGATAGAAGAAGCGATGATGTTATCGGTCGGTACGAAAATGGCATCTACTTTACCGCCAAGGAACCCTTCGGCTACCTGCTGCACATCATTGACAGAGTTGACTGTCAGCTCTAACACTTCCATGCCCAGCGGTTCGCAAGCCTTTTTCAGACGTTCTGCCTGGATGACAGAATTGATTTCACTGGAATTATAAATGATGCCTACTTTCTTCGCATTTGGCTGAATCTCACGAATCAATGCCACCTGCTTATCCAGCGGGCCTCTATCATGGGTCCCGGTGATATTGCTATCTGGTGCCTTTTCCGATTTCATGAGCTTTGCATTTTCAAAGTCAGCAATCGCGGTACAAATAATCGGAATCTTGTCGGTTGCATTGGCCATGGTCTGCGCTGCCGGTGTGGAAATTGCACAAATCAGGTTGTAATTACCAGAGGTGAAACGATTGGCGATAGAACGCAAGTTGGACTGATCTCCCTGGGCATTCTGCTGGTCGATTTCTACCTTGTCCTTCAAGCCCTGTTCATTCAGAGCATCCACAAAGCCCTTATTGGAATCATCCAGTGCCGGGTGCTGTACGATCTGTACTACCCCCACCTTCATTTTTCCTTCGCTCTTACCAGCCCCATCATTTCCGCAACCAGCAAATACACCAGCCGCCATCAGACCGCAAAGACCTACTGCTACTATTTTCTTCCATTTGTTTCCTACCATTCTACTTTTCCTCCATTTCCATTTTTTGCACAGATGATGATAAAAAGATTCATTATGATGTAAATTCCGGCACACTTGCTGTTGTTAGTTGTCGAAAACCAAAAACAACATCATAACAGATTTTTCTACCCATCTATGCATTGAGTTGGAATAAGTATAACACATATGCATGACTTTGGGTAGAAAAATGTTGATTATACATGACAACAAATTCTCAACCCGTTTGATTTCTTAACAACAAGCAACTATATGCTCCCTAGCGAATTAGCACTAATGCTATATATCTTGAAAACTATAATTTTCTCTAAGCTCGGTCAACACAGAATAAGACCAAAAATTAGTATGAAAAAACATCCATGCTTTTTTCATAGACTTTTTCAATTTATCAGCTGACTCACATGGTAACTGGGATAAAAAGTTTTAAATTTTAATTATGTGTATCGTGGAAAATATAATTTTAAGACTACATTCCCAGTGTTCCATTCACTTACCTTTCAGGTAAAAAGCTCCCTCCTCCGCTCTCCACCTATAGTACAAATAAAACGTCTTTGTGAAATATAGTCATACAATTCCAATGAAAATAAATAGCTCTCGAGTTCAATTGTCTTTCCAATCTTTATTTCTTAAATTCCTGTTTCGTCACATTCTCCCCATAAATGGTTTTCCAATCATTCTTCATCGATACAGGAATCCAGCCATAGTATTCACAAGCATTTTGGATTTTAGCTGCTTTCGCCAAGTTTCCATATTCTCTATCCGTATCGTCGCAAAGGATTTCAAAGGCCAAGGTCTTATATTTCTTATTGGACAAGGTGTACTCATGCATAGCCGCATCGCCCATGCTATTTCCAAAGGAGAGCACTGGCTTTTTGCCGATTTCTCTCGCAATTTTGATGGCTTTTCCCGTCGCATCTGCTCGTTCCAGCAGTTTGTCCGTGGTGACAATTTCATCCTTGTCCACATCAAAGATGTAATCCGCCATATCCAAATCGCCCTGATTTCTAGCCTTCAGTACGGCGTCGCAGCCGATGATATGATTTCCTGGAATCGGCAACACGCCATCCGCATAGTGGCGAATAATTTGACGATTTCCGGCCGATACGATGTACAGGGTGAAATCATTGGCTTTCAGGTAAGAGAGCACTTCTGCCATCGGCAGGTACACCATCTCTCCATAGGTGATGTTGTTGAGACCCGGTGTCTTGTTGTTCATGGCATATTTGACCACTTTGTCAAATTCTTCATCATCCAATCCAGACAAAACGGTGAGCTTGTCCAAGGTCTCCATCTTGTCGATTTCCCAAGTCACTGCATTGTCGGCAATCGCTTGTTTGACAATTTTCGCATTGTGCAGGATTTGTTCCGACGGCGTATAGGATGGGTCATTAAAAACCCGGTCCAAGTATAGCATCCACTCAAAATAATAGGGCGTGGTTTCTCCAATCAGCGTGCCATCCATGTCAAAGGTGGCAATGCGATCTTCTATGGGAATGAAATTGGGACTTTTCGGATTGGTCACATCTTTCACATACGCCACCAGACGCTGTTTCACTTGAGAATCTTTGTTCCAATACTTGAAATTCGTTCCCTGCTTATTGACAGAAACGGCGGCAATTTCTTCCCGACTAGCCGCATCTACCACATAGCCGACACCCCATAAAACACTGGCTATCCATAAAACAGCTAAAATTTTTTTAGTTTTTTCATGTAACATCGGAATCCTCCTTTGTAATACTCTGTTCAAAACCTTCTTCCTTTATTGTAGCATACAAGCATATTCCCGCTATTTACAAAATAAAAAACGGTACGCATACCAAGTATGAAATACACTTAGTATGTATACCGTTTTGGCTTTTTATCACTCAGACGCTCATATTACTTATCCAAAGTTACCACATTCTTCGGTTTCTTGAATCCGTGAATTCGTTCAATCACCACGAAGAGCATAGGTACAATGAAAATCTGGAATACTGTCGCAGAGAACACGCCGAAGACAACAGCGATACCCATTTCAGAACGAGAATTGGAACCTGCACCAGTGGACAGTGCCAGTGGAATGTTACCTACGATGAAGGCCAGGGAGGTCATCAGAATTGGACGAAGTCGAATTTCCGATGCTTCTACCGCGGCTTTCAAGACTTCCATACCGCTATCTACACGAACCTTCGCGTATTCCACAATCAGAATCGCATTCTTCGCGGCCAAACCGATGATGGTCAAGAGACCGATCTGGAAGTAAATGTCGTTGTATACATTGAAAGCA
This sequence comes from Paludibacteraceae bacterium, assembly GCA_963597965.1. Taxonomy (GTDB): domain Bacteria; phylum Bacillota; class Negativicutes; order Veillonellales; family Dialisteraceae; genus Dialister. Next base: position 17,283 of record CAVBRV010000003.1, read on the forward strand.
ACAGCGCCTAAGCAAGCGCCGAAGAAGCCGGTTGGAATACCGAAGATAACGGTGAATGGAATCTTCCAGCTTTCGTAAAGAGCTGCCAGAGACAGGAAGACGAAGAGCATGCCCAAGGACAGTGCATAAACGGTCTTACCACTTGCTTCTCGTTCCTGTGCAGAAGATTCAGCAAAGACATAGCCGTAACCATTTGGCAATACCTGTTTAGCTACTTCTTCCAACGCATTCAATGCCTGGCCGGAGGAGTAACCAGCGGCTTGCTGACCACCAATCTTAACAGCGGGGAAGTTGTTAAAACGGGTAATGACGGAAATGGAGTTGGACTTAGTTGGTGTGATGAAGGTAGAAATCGGCACCATATTTCCTTTGTTATCTTTGACAGAAAGGAATTTGTTGTCTGCCGGTGTCATACGATACTGGGTATCGGCCTGTGCCACCACTTTGAAGTTACGTCCATAAATGGTGAAGTCGTTGATCTGTACAGAACCATAGTATGCCTGGAGGGCGGTGAAAATATCGCCGACCTGGACGCCATTTTTCTGTGCTTTTTCACGATCAATATCGAAATTATAGGAAGGAGTATCCATACGGAAGGTGGTGTAGGCCATCTGGATTTCTGGACGCTGGTTCGCAGCTCCCAAAAATTCTCCGATAACCCGCTGGAATTCTTCGTTGGATGCGCCATTCTTGTTCTGAATATACAGAGTGAAACCGCCGGAAGCACCGAGCCCTGGAATAGGCGGTGGGTTCAATGCCATGACAGTGACTTCTGGATGGGTGGCATTATAAGCAAATGCTTTTGCCATGACTGCATCAATCTGTTCCGATGGTTTGGTACGTTCATCCCATGGTTTTAGTTTTACGAAAGACAGGCCCGCATTTGGTTTTTGCCCTTCAGAAAGAATATCAAAACCAGTAACGCCCTGGGACTGAGCAACAGCTGGATCCTGGTCCATGTAGTCCAGGAAATCACTGATTTCTTTGTTGGTACGAACGTTGACGGCCCCTTCTGGTAAGGAGAATGCATTGATAAAGAACCCATTATCTTCCTGCGGCAGGAAGGCTGTCGGCAGACGGAAGAACATGGTGAATGCGGCTACAGAAAGGATGACCAAGGTCAGAATCGGTACCCACAGAGCATGTCCCAATTTTCTAAGGATATTTCCATAGATGGCAACCATATGGTCAAATCCATCGTTGAATTTACCCCAGAATTTATCCAAACCCCCTCTTTCGGCGCCTTTCTTCGGTTCCTTCAGCATGCCAGCGCAAAGAGCTGGAGTCAAGGACAAAGCCACAAAAGCGGAAATCAGAACGGACACGGCGATAGTCAAGGCGAACTGTTTATACAGAATCCCCATGATACCACCCAAGAAAGCAACTGGTACGAATACGGCAGCCAGCACGACAGCGACACCGATAACCGGGCTCTGTACTTTTTCCATAGCGGCTACGGTAGCTTCCTTCGGATGCAAGTTGTTGTAGCGCATTTCGTATTCGACGGCTTCGATAACAACGATAGCATCATCGACGACCAGCCCGATAGCCAGGACCATAGCAAACAAGGTCAAGGTATTGATGGTAAATCCAAGAATTGCAAAAGAAGCAAAAGTCCCCAGCAAAGAAACTGGTACCGCAATCATTGGAATCAGTGTAGATCTCCAGTTCTGCAGGAAGATATACACAATGAGGCACACAATCAAGAGGGCTTCTACAAAGGTATGAAGCACTTCTTCAATGGATGCATAAATGAAATCGGTGTTATCCGAAGAAATGACATAGGTCATATCGTCTGGGAAGGTCTTCGCATCTTCTGCCAGTTTCGCTTTGATGGCGCCGATGGTTTCTACTGCATTAGCATCATCGGTCAAAGAGAAGCAGACAACAGAAGCTTGGTGCCCTGCCGCACGAGACATGAAGTCATAGTTCTTAGCGCCCAGTTCGATACGTGCTACATCTTTCAAATGAAGGATGGAACCATCGCTATTGGTGCGAAGGGCGATGTCCCCAAATTCATCGGCAGTCGTCAGACGGCCTTTGGCGGTAACAATATACTGGAAAGACGCATTTTTATCGACTGGTGCACTGGAAATATTACCTGCCGCAATCTGCTGGTTCTGAGAAGAAACAGCGGAGATAACTTCTGCAGCGGTAATCTGATTCTGTGCCATTTTGGTCGGATCCATCCAGATACGCATAGCAAAGTCGGAACCGAATTCCTGTACATTACCTACGCCTTTGATGGATTTCAATTCATCCAAATAGTTCATGCTGAAGTAGTTTTTCAGGAATACATCATCATAAGTACCATTTGGAGAAAGCAAGCTGACAACCAGTGCCATATCGCCAGAAGATTTCTGGGTGGTGACACCGATGGAGCGTACCGTATCTGGGAGTGCTGCATCAGAAGCGGTAACGCCATTTTGTACACGAATGGTAGCCATATCAGAGTCCGTGCCGGTGATAAACTGTACGCTCAAAGAATAACTACCGTTAGAGTTACTGGTAGAAGACATATTATCAAAGCCTTCTACCCCGACCACATTCTTTTCTATGACTTCCGCCACAGTTTGTGCCACGACTTCCGAATCAGCGCCAGGGTATGTCGCATGGACAGAGACCTGAGGCGGTGTGATTTTCGGATAGCGGTCAATTGGCAATGTGAAAATACAAAGTGCCCCGGCTATCGAGATGACTAAGGCCACAACGATAGCAAAAATAGGACGGTTAATAAAAAATTTTGCCATAGCCCCTCCTATTATTTCTTATCGTCACCAGTGCCATGTTGTGCAGAAACCGCTTTCACAGCGGATGCTTCCAGGCTCTCGCGATCGGTTTCAGATGGGTCTACTGCCTGTCCTACCTGTACTTTATTCTGACCTTCTACGATGATGACATCATTCACATCGATACCACTTTCAATGATGCTGTAAATGCCATAAGTGGCGCCGACTTTGACAGCCTTCTGCTGTACTTTGCCATCAACCACTACATCCAGCATATCTTTATTCAAAAGCTGTACCAATGCTTTGGTCGGTACCAGGATAGAACCCTTTGCAATTTCTGCATCAGAAACAATGGTGCCGTACATGCCAGGTACCAAGAGATTATTCGGATTAGCAAAAGCAGCCTTCATGGTGAGCTGTCCACCGTTCAAGCCTGGATTGATTTGAACGATCTTACCTGTTTCTCCATAGATAGAACCATCAGACAAACGAAGCTTCAAAGATTCGCCCAATGCTTCGGTGCCGCCCTTTTCTTTGGTCAGCTGTAAATATTCATTTTCAGACATATCAAACTGTACATACAGCGGATCGGAAGAAGAAATGGTAACCAGCGCGGTCTGTCCAGCAGTAGCAAAAGTACCGATATTCACGTCATCCATGGAAAGAGTGCCTGTGAATGGAGCTGTCACGATGGTATCATCCAAATTATCGGATGCAATATCAGCCTGAGACTGAGCGGCTTCCATAGCTGCCTCATACGCATCAGTAGCTGCTTTCTGATTATCATAGACCTGCTTAGAAATAGCACCGGTAGCAATCAGTTGTTCATACCGTGCCAAATCCCGTTTGGCGTTTTCATAATTGGCCGATGCCTGCGCTACCTGTGCCTGAGCGGTTGCCAAACTGGATGCATAATTTCTGGTATCCAGACGGAACAATGGCTGGCCTTCGACCACCCTTTCCCCGCCTTTGACAAATTTTTCTACCACCGTACCAGAAACTTTGGCACGAACCGGCACTTCCTGCAGTGCCATGATAGAACCAGTATACTCTCTGGAAATCGGAGTATCCGAGGTGAACGGCTTAAATGTAGTGACTTTCACCGCTTGCTGCTGTGCTTGCTGGGACTGGGAAGAACCACATCCTCCGGTCAGCATGCCTGCAGAAAGCAAAAAGCCTGCCGCCATAGCCGCTGCTAACAACTTTTTATACTTCATACTCTGCCCCCTTGTACAATGCTATTGCATTGCAAAAAATTGCTTTTATTGAAATCTATCCTATAATACCAAATTATTGACTGAAAGTCAAAGTCTTTGCAATAAAAATGTTGCTGGTAGCTAGTGACTAGTGACTAGTGACTAGTCACTAGCAAAAGCGTAACCCAGTCACTAGTCACTAGTCTACCAGTCACCAATACTTAGCAACACTTTTCTACTGGAACCTTGACAACCGCCTTTCGGAGTTGCACGCTGCCTTTTTCCCCTTGGCATAGAGGGCGGTGCAAGTCTTCGGGGAAGAAAATGGCAAAGCGGCCTGTGGTGAAATAGACCTTAGATTCTCCCTTGGTTCCCGATTCGTAGAAATAAAGGTCCCGTTCGGGGTAGCTTTCGATGCACTGGCCTGCTTCAAAGAGGGTTTCCACCCCCAGCCATTCTTCTTCTCCTTCGATTTCAAACTGGATGTCAATCATTTTCTTGTGTCCTTCCAGCTTCCGGTCAGCCGCTGGTTCTGTCTTTGGGGATTCAACTCCCATATCACAGCCGCAAATTTTATATTTCCCATCCGGTACAGACTTAAAATCAAAATTTTTGACTTCTTCCAAGCACTGATAAATAAAGGGCGGAAGTTGTTTCTTATAAGATGCTAAATGAGCTATATCTCCGGTAATCATGATTTGTCTCCTTTTTCTTGTTGTTGGTTGTTTGACTTGAACGACTAACAACATCGCCAAATAGAAGGAGACCCCAATTTATTCCTACGAATCAAAATGAATTGGAGTCTCCTTGCGAATTGAAACCAGTAGGTATAATTTACAGGTTGCTCAAGTTTCTCAAGGTACTAAGGGTTCTCAGGTTTCTCGAATGTGCCAATAAACACCCGTCTCATCAGCTCATTCGAGAATCTTTAGAACCTTTAGTACCCTTAGAACCTTGAGAACCCTGTAATCTCTAGCGAAATTATACATACTAACTCAATTTCTTTACTTAACAATATCAACCTTCCTTAACCATTTTCTTCATTTCAGCCGCCGACTTCAGCGCGCTCTTCGAATCATCAGTCCCAGAAATCA
>CAVBRV010000003.1:22311-22883 GCA_963597965.1 Paludibacteraceae bacterium
TTTCGTAGCGGTGCGACCATCTTCTATATATTTTACAATTTTATAATGCCGATCGGCGGCACAAGCGGTTTGGGGTAAATGGGTAATGCAAAGCACCTGAATCTGTTTCGACAGGCGACCAATTTTCTTTGCCACCTGTAATCCCACTTTCCCACTAATTCCGACATCGATTTCATCGAATATTAAGGTCTGCTGCTGGAGCAAATTGGAAATGACCATTTCGATCGCTAGCGCAATACGGGAAATTTCCCCGCCCGATGCGGTATCTCGCATACTGCGTAAGGGTTCACCAGGATTGGCAGAGAAATAAAATTCCATTTCTGCTGCCCCATTGGGCGTAGGCGTATCAGAGAGTAAAAGATGGAGTTCCATTCTAGCATTTTCCATGCCCATGTCATGCAGCGAGGCCAATACGTCTGTCAAGATTTGTTTGGAAGAAATTTGGCGAAGCTGATTCAATGTTTCTGCCTTTTTCAGCAACACCTGGGTCAGTTCTTCGTAATTTTTCCTAAACGTATCATTGTCATAAATAATTTCCTTCAACGATGCATATTCATCTTGGGCCTTTTTTT
>CAVBRV010000003.1:22893-32135 GCA_963597965.1 Paludibacteraceae bacterium
ATTCAGGCCCATATTTCCGCTTCATTTCCTGGATGGTTTCATCCCTATCCTGGAGATCGACCAATTCTTCTTCCGAAAAATCGGTATCAGAAATATAGGACTCCATCCCGCCAATGGCATCTTCCAAGGCGAAGGAAGCCGAATTGAGAGATTCCACGAAACTCTCCAAATTTTCATCATAGCGAGAAACGGAAGAAATTTCTTTCACCGCTTCTCCAATTACATCTTGCGGTCCTCCATCAGCGGTCAAGGAATCAATGGCATTGTGAACAGAACGGAAAATGCGTTCATGATTCTGCATGACGGACAATTTCTTTTCCACTTCTTCATCTTCCCCAGGTTGTAAACCGGCGGATGAAATTTGGTTCAATTCCCATTCCAGGATATCCAGTCGGCGTTCCCGTTCCTGCTTCCGCTCTTGGTAATTTTCCAACGCATCTTTCAGTTTCTTCCATTCTTTATAAGAATCTTGGTAAGATTGATAGGCCGCAACCACTTCTGGCGTTCCTGAATCCACCATCCGTTCACAGAAAGGAATGGAGAGAAGTTCCATGTTATCGTTTTGTTCATGAAGACGCACCAATTTCTTTCCTAAAATTTGGAGCTGCTTCACGGTGCAAAAATTGCCATTGATGCTACAAATCCCGCGACCACTTTTATTAAGCCGCCTGGAAATAATGATTTGATGTCCTTCTGTTTCTATGCCGGCTTCTTTCAGTTCTTCTTCGATTTCATCATCACCGTAGAAGACGCCTTCCACTTTGAAGAAATCCGTCCCGGTGCGGATGAGATCCGTCCGTGCCCGGCGACCGATAAGTACCGCTAGGGCGTCAATCAGAATGGATTTTCCGGCCCCTGTTTCCCCGGTGAAGATGGTCACGCCGCCGCTGAAATCAATGACCGTATCCTCGATGATAGCGAAATTGACGATATGAAGGCTTTGCAGCATTCCTTGTCACCTCAATTTTTCAGCATACCCTGGATTTTCTGAAGCAAAATCGGTGCATCTTCTGGGGTTCTCACAATAATCAGAACCGTATCATCCCCCGCCAAGGTACCAATGATTTCATCATTTTTCGCATGGTCAATGGCAAAAGCGACGGAAGAAGCGGAACCTGGTAAGGTGTGAAGGACGACCTGATTCAAGGCATAATCCATCTTGATGACCGCTTCCTGAAACAAAATAGCGGTATGATTTTTGGAAAGCATATTCGGCTTTTCGCTAGCCAGTGCATATCGATAGTGTCCATCCTTGTAGGGTACTTTCATAAGCATCAGATCTTTGATGTCTCTGGAAACAGTAGCCTGGGTGACAATGATGCCTTCTTTTTTCAATGCTTCCGCCAGTTCTTCCTGGGTTTCAATCACTTCATTTTGAATGATTTCCTTGATTTTCATGATTCTATAACGTTTCATAACCATGGTCCTTTCTGTTACAATACTTGCATAAGTTGTATAATTTTGAATTCTTTCTTCATTTTAATTCATTTTATACATTCGGTCAATGATTTTTTGCATAATTATCATAGTTTATGCAATGGATAAATAGTTAGCAGTAGGCAGTTGGCAGTTTTGCTGCTAACCGCTAACTGCCTACTATGCTGTTAAGTTTAAGATTTGAGTCAGTAGGTATAATTTCTGCAGTGGTTACAAGGTTCTAAGGGTTCTAAAGGTACAAAGGGTTCTCACATTCCCCAAATGAGTTGATAAACGCTAATGTTATCATCTTATTCGAGGCCCTTCAGAACCTTTAGTCCCCTTAGAACCTTGAGAACCTTTGCATTAGGAGAAATCATCGCATATTTTACTTAACTTAATAACATTGCTACTGCCTACTGCCTACTGCCTACCAAATTATAAGATTTATTCGCAAGAAGAATAAAGTCAGTACTGCACAACGCTACCATTTCTGCTATAATTATTGGGTAGTCATTTATTTTCAATGAATACTATAGTGGACTAGTGACTAGTGACTGGTGACTGGTGACTGGATTGCATTTCCCCTAGTCACCAGTCACTAGCTACCAAAGATACAGTAAAAGAAAAGGAAATACTTGAATGGATAATTATATCGGAAAACACTTACTTGTTGATTGTTACGGATGTGTGCAGGAAGAAATCACCTCTTCCAAAGCACTGATTGCTGCCATGAATCAGGCCGCTGCTGATTTGGGCATGACTGTGAATGATACCTTCTTTCACGAAACAGCGGATGAAATCACCGTCGCTTCATATGGCGAAAAGGCCCATATCTGTGTCCACGCTTACCCGGCACTGGGCTATGCGGCAGTAGATATTTACAGTTTCGATGGAGACATCATTCCCGCTCGCACCATGGCGGTCTTACGGAAATCACTTCAGCCAGAAAAGATTCGCGCCACCTCTGTCAAACGAGGAAATATCAACCCCGATATGAAACCTCGTATCCGCTCTCGCTCCACCGCTATGCATAAATTTAAAAATACAGGCAAGAAAGTCAGCAGCGCCGGTAAAAAGGTGGCTAATTTCATGGCCCATCGAAATGAAAAGAGAGATACACTGGGGCCGGAGTGATGAAGGGTGATTCATTCACTTTTGGGAAAATGCGTAATGCGAAGTGCGTAGTGCGTAATGGTGGTAGCGGCGCATCAAAATTTGGAAGCGCCGCGATTTTATAAAGGTTATTGTTCTGCCTTGTACTTTATTCTAACAAAATAGAACGAACCGCCTGTCAAAAGGTTAAAAGGGTTATAAAAGGTTATAAGACTAACGAAAGTCTATAACCTTTTATAACCCTTTTGCTTTTAGATAAATTTTGCTTTTTTATAAAAAGGGGTATTGGGGCGCTTTATGAATTGTGCGCCCCTTCCACCATTACGCACTACGCACTTCGCATTACGCATTATCTTTCATTCTCAATTTCGCATTCCACAGCAGCTCATACAAGTACGCTGCCCCTCGCAGGCCGCAGAAGGGAACGTCGGAGAAATGCATTTCATCATGAGACGGGAGTGCAATGTGAACATAGGCGAAATCTTTTTGCAAGCGAGTGAGAAGCATGGTTTCGTGGCTGCTACTCAGCACCAAGCCTCCTTGCCAAGTTTCGTAATCTTTCTTGATAAGAACATCGTCCTTTCCCACCACTCGGATTTCATCCGCCGCCGGAACGGTTTTATTGGTTTGACACTGGAAATGAATGGTCATCTTGGCTGTATCAGCCCATTCTCGGCGAATGGCTTCTGCCATGCCCGCTGCCTCTGAAGGGGGCGCAGAAATCAGGATACGATCGAACCAGAGCGCTCCCCAGAGGGATTCCAAATTATTTCCTTTGCGAAGCAAGTATTCTTTTTGCTTCGTCCCTTCTTCTTGTAACGGTTGGCTATCTCCACCCCCCAAGGCATCAATCACCTGTTGTATCCACTCCAAGGTTCCGTCCACGCCATAGGGCAGTCCCACGGAAATATAGGGCGTTTGGAAATCGGCTTCCATTTTCTTGGCTAAAGATAAGCCCAACTCATCTCGCACCACCACATTGAGTGCTGCCGAAGGGGCTTCCATGATGTGTTCCCAAGTATCTCCCCCGCCAGGCATAGATACCACGGTGATGCCCACTTTTTCCAAAAGGCGTCGAATTTCCAGAGCATCTTCTCGCCCTTTCATATGACAAGTGGATAAACCTAGCACATTGACCGATTTCGGTTTGACTGGCAGCGATTTCATTTCTTTTTCTATGCGAAGAGCCGCTGCACTATATCCCGCTTCAAAGCTGCCTTTCATACCGCCGCTATCCATAGCATAGACGGGCCAGGGTAAATGTAATTTATCCGCAATCCCCTGGGTATCGTCCCCCACCAAGCTAACGCTACAGTTGCTAATGACAAAAACACGCTTCGGCTTCGCAAAGGATTGAATCATAGCAAAACCTTTTTTCAAATCCTCTTCCGTCCCATACACCAAGGAATTGGCGCCGGGCTGGGTACAAGAAAATCGCTGAGACGCCATGGGATTTTCATTATCCACATATTTCATGGCATAGAAATAGCACCACAGCGGTCCATTGACCAAAGTGAAACTATCGGGAATGGAATCCAAGAACGCAGAGGAACCAGTCAATCCGCAAGTGCTTCCATGATGACAAGCCGCTTCCCACTCAGACTGTGACATAGGCGATCCCTCCTTTATTTCCATACCGACAAAGCAGCCGATAGATGGCGCGAAGCTGCACCACTTCCCCTTCGGTCCCCGTCAAAGGAATCATGGGGATGAACAGTTGCCGGGTCTTTGTATTGAACAATTCATTGGTGGTAAGGCAAATATCCGCCCCATCAATGACCGCTTGTCCCTCCTGGGCATTCCAAATCGGTATATTTCCAAAAGGATGTATCTGTTTGGTCAATGTTTCCTTTTCGTCCGCCGTCAAGTTATCGAAGAAAACCACACCGGCTATATCCATTTGCAAACGAGCAAGGGACGTCAATGTTTCTTCTGGATTATACCAACGAGGGCCGCGACCGATAGCAATGACTGCTTTCTTTCCTTTCGTCACAAGAAGGAAAGTGGCTACCGATTCTTGGATGCGCTTTTCCTCAGCTTGAAGAATCTGCTCCCCCTTTTCTTCCTGTCCCAATTTCTTCGCCAACCTCCGAATCCACTGGCAGGTATTTTCCCAACCCACAGGAAATACATCGCCCAAGTAGGAAATACCAAAATCTGCTTCCAATCGCTGGGCCACCTGTTTCATTTGTCCCGCTTGCGCCGATGTGCCTAGCACAATCGAAAGGGAGGCAGAAGGAATATCCTTCCATTCGTCAAACGGTTCATATCCGGGAAATTGCCAACGAACTTCCAATTCAAAGAGGGACAGAATCCGTTTCACTTCCCGCGCATATTGCCCATCCGGGCCCATTTGATCGCCCAGGAGAAGCACGCGGCCTGGCACATGATCCTGTTTCTGGAAGAACCGAGAAATGATTTCATCTATGGTTTTATAATAGGCATCCCCATATTCGCCGCCCAAGAACCCCGCAAAGGGAAGGGAAATCACCGGAATGCCGTAAGTTTCTGCTGCGCTTTCTGCCTCTTGGTCCACGTCATCCCCGATGACCCCCGCCACACAGGAAGAAGCAATGAAAATACATTTCGGATGGTACGTATCCATCACATAGGAAATGCATTGATGCAACCGATCAATGCCACCGAAAATACCATCTTTCTCTCGCATATGGGATGAAATCAATGGCGTAGGCGGCCGTTGCTCTTTGCCGCCGTCTGCCAAGACGCGAAAACCGCCGCCCAAGTCCATGGTGGAAGCCACGTGAGCGCAACCGATAGGGCTATGAAATAGAACCACCACGCCGGGGCAAAAAGCCAAAGCCCGATATACCCCCACCATGGTGCAGCTGCAAGAGCCTTTTTTCGATAAAAGCCATTTAGTCTTCAGTGCCATAAGTGCCTACCAATTTCTCCAACTCCTCAAAAGACATGGGAGTCGGTATGGTCAATTCGGTATTATTCCAAATGGTTTCTGCCAGCTGCCGATACACTTCTGCCTGCTTAGAATCTGGTGCATATTGGAGAACGGTCTGTTTGTGATTTTCCGCAATATTCACAATCTTATCTCGCGGAACAAAAGCAACGAGCCGGGTATTCAGCTTTTTGCAAAATTCCAAAAGCAATTCTTTTTCGCCTGGCACATTGCGACTATTTCCAATCACCCCGGCCAGACGCACTTCCCCACGCGTAGCAAATCGTTTGATACCTTTTGCAATGTTATTGGCTGCATAGAGGGACATCAATTCGCCGGAAGAAACAATGTAAATTTCTTTCGCATACCCTTCTCGAATCGGCATAGCAAAACCGCCGCACACCACGTCCCCCAGTACATCATAGAGCGTGAGGTCTACATCAGGAATGGCTTTCAATTTATCTAGCAGTTGCAATGCTACAATGATACCGCGGCCCGCGCAACCGACCCCTGGTTCCGGTCCCCCCGCTTCGACACAGGTGATCCCATTGAATCCGGTATGAACAATATCTTCTTTCTGAATATCATCCATTTCGGTAGTCCGCACTTTATCCAATACGGTTTCTTTACAAATATGCCCCAAAAGCAATCGGGTCGAATCATTCTTCGGATCGCAGCCAATCTGACAGACTTTCTTCCCCATCAGACTGAGTGCAGCCGACACATTAGAAGAGGTGGTGGATTTCCCAATGCCACCTTTACCGTAAAAAGCAATTTTTTTCATAGGAATCTCCTTTCCTACACTGACTGTACACCTCAATGATTCTATTATAGCAAGATTAGAATGGAGTTTCTAGTTGTTGGTTGTTTGTTGTTAGTTGTTTGACCCCAACAACAGACAACTAACAACAAACAACACTATTTCTCTTGCATTTTGTATTTCAATAGACTATTATCAAAAGAAACTAAAAGGAGGACTAACTATGAGTCAATTAACACTAGCAAAGGCGAAGAAAATTTTGCCGAAATACACCACCGAAGATCATTTATTCACCCACGCTACGGCGGTCAGTGCCGCCATGGGCGCTATGGCTGATTTGTTCCATCAGGATAAGGACCACTGGGAAGCCATCGGGTATCTCCATGATGTAGACTATGAGAAATATCCGAACGAACACTGCCACCATGTCCGTGAATTTTTGGAACCGGAAGGCGTGGATGAAGAAGACATCAAGACCATTATTTCTCATGGTTGGGGCCTTTGCTCTGATGAAGTGGAACCCACCACAGACATTGAAAAGAGCCTCTTCACCGTAGATGAACTGACTGGCGTGGTCATGGCCTATGCCCTCATGCGTCCCGAAGGCATCACTGGCATGGAACTGAAAGGTCTCAAGAAGAAATTCAAGGACAAGAAATTCGCCGCTGGTTGCAACCGAGACGTCATCAAAAAAGGCTTCGACATGCTGGGCATGGAAGCCGGCACCGTCATGCAAGCCTGCATCGATGGCATGACAGCACATAAGGATGAATTGGGGCTGAAATAATAATGAGGAGTTAGGAGTTAGGAATTAGGAATGGTGGTAGCGGCACACAAAATTTGGAAGCGCCGCTATTTTATAAAGGTTATTATTCTGCTATATCCTTTATTCTAACAAAGAAGATATACCCGCCTGTCAAAAGGTTATGAAGGATTATAAAGGGTTATGAGACTAGCGAAAATCTCATAACCTTTTTAAATTGTGCGTTTACCTTTTAGTGTGATATACTTTCAATGTGAGAGATTGTGCTTTTCTTTATAGGAGGTAAAAAGCTATGCCAAATTTAAGTCCATTTTGTACTTGCAAAAATTTATCTTGTCCACTACATCCGACCAGACATGATAAAGGGTGTGCCCCCTGTATCGCTAAAAATTTAAGATTGAAGGAAGCGCCAAATTGCTTTTTCAATCGAGTAGAAGGTAGTGAACATCGTAAAGGAGATACTTTTGCTGATTTTGCGGATGTGGTAAAGGCAGAACAAAACAGTAAAGGTTAGCCCTTCGGGCAGGTTATTATTGACCTATTTCCTTTTTTCAACAATGTATATTGACCAAAGCAAAAGGGTTATAAAAGGTTATGAGACTACCCATAGTTCCATAACCTTTTATAACCCTTTTAACCTTTTGACAGGCGGCATACTTTATTTGTTAGAGTAAAGGATGCCGCAGAATAATAACCTTTATAATATTGCGGCGCTTCCAAATTTTGTTGCGCCGCTACCACCATTCCTCACTCCTCATTCCTAATTCCTAATTATAAAAAGGACTCTGCCGCTATAGACAGAGTCCTTTTTGCATGACTATTGTTTTTCTTCCATTTTCTTAAACGCTTCCTGCATCTTAATGGTCCGAATGACTTTCTGTCCCGCTTCGCTCTTGAGATAGGTCAGTGTGGTCTTTGGTACCATGCGATACACTGTTTCCCAATCGTCAGCTGCTAGGGCGCGACGAACAGAGGAGGCGGAAACGATTTGGTCCCCTTTCTGCTCTCTCGGGATGACTTTCAGTTCAATGCCGTTGTCCGCAAAGACTTCTCGCATGGCGTTGTTGTAGGCCAAAGTGGTTTTATCGGTCGGTTCTTCTCCTACGAAGCGGACCGTAATATTGAGAGCCGGTGCAATGCGGGTAGCAAAGATGGTGGCGTCCAATTTCGTCTGGGCTGCCAGTTCGTCGGTGCCTTTGATGAAATAGGTAGGGAAAGTGGCATTGGAAATAATGAAATCGCCGCCGCTAATGACTTCCACGCCCTTCATATCTCGCACGCCCTGTTTAATCAAAGTGAAGCGGTCGGAAAATGGAAATACACTCCGGTCTTCCTGCACCGCAAAGATAATGACTTCATCGCAATTGTTGTGGGCATATTCCACCAAGCTTCTGTGCCCTAAGGTGAAAGGATTGCAATTCATGACGATAGCGCCACGATTCTTCCCTTCCCCAGAGCCCAAGAAAGTGCGAATGCGATGTAAATATTCTTCCAGCGTATCTGTCCCCGATTCCAAAAGGGCTGCATAAGGTTCTGCCGATGCCACCGCTCGGAATCCCATATGTTCAAAGACAGGTATGTTTTTCGGTTTTGTAAAAATCTGATTGCCCGTAATCCCACGGCGGTTCGATTCACCCTGCAGATTGCGGATGATACGACGAGTGAGCCCTTTCCCCTGGTAATCTTGGCTGATAGCAATATCTCTCATGACACGCCCGCCCAAGGAACCGGTACCAATCAGTTCGCCGTCATCATAAAGTCCCATGGTGTAATCAATTATACCAGTGAAAGTCAGGTCAAATCCTTTCAGAAATTCTACCACTTTCGCTTTTTCATCAGGATCGGTCAGGAATATTTCACGTTCAGTAATCATTTCTAGGTCCTCCTTATGGAAAATGTAATTGATGTACCATAATTTAATAAATATCATAATATAGCATATATTTATTGAACTCATTATATCACATCATTTCCATGTGGAATAGGTTATAGAGAGATTCTATATCTGTGGTGACTGGTGACTAGTGACTGGTGACTAGTGACTAGTAGCTAGGGATTGGGGATTAGGGATTAGGGATTAGGGTTATTATTCTACTGATTCCAAAAGAGTCTCATAGAGTAAAATACCGCCATCATCAAGGTTAAAAGGGTTATAAAAGGTTATAACTCAAACTTCCTACCCAAGAAATATCACTTTTCGCCGATGTGGTCTGACCTCAAGTGGTATTTAAATTGAAATGATAGGCCCATCGGGCATCTCCCCCTCCGGGGGAGAA
>CAVBRV010000004.1:0-30422 GCA_963597965.1 Paludibacteraceae bacterium
TACAACCGGCCTTACGGCCGAGGGAAATGCACCCCCTCTTTTAATTCTCCCCCGGAGGGGGAGATGCCCGATGGGCCTATCATCCATATTCAAGTACCTTTAGTACCTTGTTGCTACCAGTCACCAGTCACCAGTCACCAGTCACCAGTCACCAGTCACTAGTCACAAACAACCAACCCCATTTGCAATAATTCCCCATTTCGAGTAGGATAAGGACAGTAGAATAATACTTGGTGACTAGTAGACTGGTGACTAGTGACTGGTGACTAGTGACTAGTAGCTAGGGATTAGGGAATATTCGATGATCTCTGTGGATGTAAAGGTGCTAAGGGTACTCAAGGTTCTAAAGGTTTCTCGAATGAAATGAATACGCTAGCGTCTATTGGCATATTCGGGAACCCCTAGAACCCTTAGAACCTTTAGCACCTTGCTGCTACCAGTCACCAGTCACTAGTCACCATCTACTAGATAGGAGAATAAACTATGCTCAGTAATGTTTGGGTATACACGAAGACCTCCCGCATTCTCATCGCTCTTTTGATTATCAGCGTGCTGATGCTGGCGTCACAGAATTGGCAGCTCGGGCTTCTTTTCTGCATTATCGTGGCCGGATGCATTTTGTATGTGAAACGCTGCGACTTTGCTCAGGAAAAGAAACTCATGCGCTACCTGGACGATTTGTCCGCTGGCGTATCGGCGGGGTCGGTGTATGCGGTGAAGAATCTGCCTGTTGGCATTGCCATGATGGACGAAGAGAAAGAACTGGTCTGGGCGAATGATGTATTTCGCGGCTGGGTCGGGAAGGACGTTCGCGAAGGCGTGCGGTTCCAAGACCTGGTGACAGGACAGAAAATTTCCAAAATCTGGGGCAAGACAGGATGGTTTGATTGCCACGCAGGAGGGACCTATTTCCGGGTATTTCATAAATTCCTGGCAGCCGGCGAGGAAAATACAGCGCCCTTCATGGTGTTCTATTTCATGGATCGCACCGATGTGGAAGTGGCGGTGAAGGAATGTAACGAAGCCCGCCCCGTATTCTGCCTCATCCGTATCGACAATGTGTCTGAAGTGACTGCCGACATGACCGATGTGGAACGGTCCGCTCTGCTTTCGGATGTGACGGAAAAAGTATTGCAAAGTTTCAGTGAAAAAGAAGGCTTCATTAAACAATACTCCACCACCGACTTCGTGGCTTGTATTTCCCACAAAGCCCTGATGGAAATGATGGAAGCCAATTTTGAAATATTGGATGCTGTGCGGGACATCCATACGGTGAACCGCATTCCTGTCACCCTGTCCATCGGCGTGGTACAAAGCGAAGATACCTTTGCGAAACAATTTGAAGAAGCCCAAGTGTCGCTGGATTTGGCTCTGGGCCGCGGCGGGGATCAAGCCATCGTTCGCATCGGCAAAGATGTGAAAGCTTTCGGTGGGAAATCGCCTACCTCGGTGAGCTCCACCCGCGTGCGCGTGCGCGTGGTGGCCCAAGCGTTGAAAGAAATCATCGAAGATGCCGATACGGTGCTCGTTATGGGACACAGTCATGAAGACTTCGATGCTTTGGGCGCGGCGGTGGGCGTTTCCCATCTGGCGAGAGCCTCCCATGTGGAAACTCATATCATTATTTCCAAAGAACGAGACACTTGCAAGAAGATGATCGACGCCATCGAAGGCAGCGGTCAGGCAGAAGGCCTTCTCATCGACGAAAGCGAAGCGAAAGGCCTCATCACCGATAAAACCGTAGTCATCGTGGTGGACACCCACATCCCGACCTTGGTGGCCGCACCGGATGTCTTGAAAAAGGCGAAGAAAAAAGTGGTCATCGACCACCATCGCCGGGCCGCTTCTATGATTCAGCAGCCCCTCTTGACCTACATGGAACCATCCGCTTCTTCCGCTTCCGAACTAGTCACCGAATTGGTACAGTATTATAATGGAAGCGAAGAAATGAATGAACTGGAAGCCTCTTGCCTCTATGCAGGTATTGTGGTGGACACGAAAAACTTCGCCGTCCAGACCAGTGTCCGCACCTTCGATGCCGCCAGCTACCTCCGTCGCTGCGGGGCAGATACGAAATTGGTGCATCGCCTCTTTGCGGAAGATATTCATTTCATCAAAGCCAAAGCCGAAATCCTGGCCCACATGAAATTGGTGGATGACTATATCGCCATTGCCGAATGTCCGGCGGGCATCGAAGACGCCCAAGTGCTGGCAGGGCAACTGGCGGATTACTTAGTGACAGTGAAGGAAATTCGTGTTTCTTTCCTTTTCTATCACAACGACAATGGACTCTGTCTCTCTGCCCGGTCTGACGGTTCTGTCAACGTACAGGTGGTCATGGAAGCCCTCGGGGGCGGTGGACATCTGACAGTGGCGGGCGCGCAGCTGGGGAAAGATGGAAATAGAGAAACAACGGAACCGGTCATTCTGGCCCAGGTCCGTAAACAAGTAGAGGAGGAAAAAGAATGAAAGTCGTACTTTTACAAGATGTAAAGAAAATGGGTAAAAAAGGAGACGTAGTAGAAGTCTCTGATGCATACGGCCGCAACGTACTGATTCGCAAAGGCCTCGGCGTAGAAGGCACTAAAGCGAACCTGAATACCGCATCCCAGCGGCAGGAAGCGAAAGTCTTCAAAGATAAAGTAGCCGCTGACGAAGCGGTCATCATGGCTTCTCAGCTCAAATCAGTCAAAGTGGTGATCAAAGTACAGAGCGGTGAAGATGGTAGAATCTTCGGCTCCGTTACCAGCAAAGACATCAGCGAAGCACTGGAAAAGCAGTACAAGTTCAAGTTGGAAAAGAAAAATATCAAACTCAAAGCACCGATTAAGACAGTCGGTGAATATGATGTAGAGGTGTGGGTACACCAGCAGGTGACTAGCACGGTACATGTTTCGGTTGTAGCGGAATAAAAGAGAGCCGGCCTTCGGGTCGGCTTTTTTCTTATAGTTAGCAGTAGGCAGTAGGCAGTTAGCAGTTGGCAGTTGGTGGTTAGCGGTATTAAATAGTAGTGATAGGTCCGTAGGACATCGCCCCCATCGGGGGAGAATTAAAGAGGGGGTGCATTTCCCTCGGCCGTAAGGCCGGTTGTATGGTTTTCTAAATACTAAGCGGTATGAAAACATTTTGATACTAATCAAACAGTGCGATTTATATCGCCTGGTATGTATAAAAACCAAACAACCAGCCTACGGCTGAAGGAAATGCACCCCCTCTTTAATTCTCCCCCGGAGGGGGCGATGTCCTACGGACCTATCATTACTATTTAACACCGCTTACTGCCAACTGCCTACCCAAAACATAGAAACAATTAGAATAAAAGAAACAACTATGGTATAATAAGAACCAATTTAATTTTCATGAGAAAGGCATCACATTTTCGGGGGGGGTACAACCGTGCGGCCTTTCTAACATTTAGGCATGATGGAGGTGCCAAGGGGTATAGCGGGGTATGAAAGGCAGTGAGAAGTTAGAAGTGAGAAGTTAGAAATGGTGGTGGCGGCGCACAAAATTTGGAAGCGCCGCATATAAAATTTAAGTAGCTAGGGATTGGGGATTAGGGATTAGAAACAATTTGGACTTTCCTATCAATTAGCTGTCGGCTCTTATCTAGCTAATTGATAGAAGCCAAGAGTAACAGCTGTGCCGAAACGGAAAGTATTTCCTAATCCCTAGCTACTAATCCCTAATCCCTATTTTCATAATAAAGGGGTATTGGGGTGCTATATAAATTTGATGCACCCCTTCCACCATTTCTCACTTCGTACTTCTCACTTCTCACTATCACCGCAACTGTCTTTTCATAAAACATTGCTATACCAGATATTATGACTATGGAGAACATAGAAAGCAACATTCACCACCGGGAAGGGACCACGTTAGCGCACATGATCACCCACTTGAATCGGTTGAACGAGCTATCTGATCCCAAAGAAATTAGGAAAGCACTGAACGACTTGATGGAAGAAGTGGGGGAACATACCAGAGCGGATCGAGCCTACATTTTTGAAAACAAGCTAGGGGCACCTGATTTATTTGCCAATACCGTCGAATGGTGTGCGCCGGGGGTCGAATCTCAGAAAGATAAATTGCAAAGCGTATTCGCCGGCGACATGCCCTATTGGTACCAGACCTTCAAGCATGGGGAAAGTATCGTGATTTCTGACCTGGAAACAGTGAAAGACATCATGCCAGGGGAATACGTGCTTCTTCGTGCCCAGGCGATTCATTCGCTGATTGTATTTCCTATTTTCTTTGCCAGACGAGTGCTGGGCTTTGTGGGCGTAGACAATCCAGAAATTGAAAAATCCCAGGAATTTTTAAGTTTGCTCAGCCTCATCGGTGGTTACTTGGGCGCTGCCAAGCAGAACCATATCACCAATGGCAAGTTGAGAAATAAAAAGCAGGAAATGCGGGAAAACGAAAGGGAACTGGAAGAAGACAAGCTCCTTTTGGAAATTCTTTGTCAAGAATACACTAGCGTCTATAGTCTCAATGTGGAAACAGGGAAATTCCGGCCGCTGAAATTGAGCGCCATTGCCAATTTCCATCAAATGAACCGGGTGCGTATCAATGAGGTCTTTGAGTTTGAACCCAATATCGATGCCTACGCAGATGCCTTTGTGGTGAGTGACAAAGAAGCGTTCAAACAGTTTTTCTCCTTAGAAGAAATCAAAAAGAATTTGAAAGATCGGGCCAAAGCCTCCTTCCGTTACCAAGCCAAACCGAATGCGGGCGGATACCAGTATTTTGAAGGCCAAGTGGTGCGGATTCGCAGCGAGGAAAATCAGTTCATCGTCATGCTGGCGTTCCACTACATCGATGATATTATTCGCCAGGAAAAAGAAGACCAGAAGAGGTTACAAAAAGCCCTGGACGAAGTGCAGCTTAGTAATGAAATTGTGTCCGCCATCAGCCGCATTTATTACTCCATTTTCCGTATAGATTTGACCAAAGACTGGTACGATGAAGTGACCAGTGATAACGAAGTCCATCGGTTGACCGGAAAACGGGGCAAAGCCTCTACAGAGTTGAGAGAATTGTGCCAGAAATTTGTGGTGCCGAAACAGCAGAAAGAAGTACTCCGTTTCTTTGATTTGTCTACGTTAGCAAAAAGGCTTAGCAAGGAAAATACAGTTTCCTTGGAATACCAAGCCCAAGATGGCAACTGGCACCAGGCTCGTTTCATCGCGAAGAAATGGAACGCCGCTGGCGAAGTGACCAATGTGCTCTACGTGACCCGTATCATCAGTGACACCAAACGCCGGGAGGAACGGCTCATTTCCTTGGCGGAAGAAGCAAACCGGGCCAACGAAGCGAAGACTGATTTCCTGTCTCGCATGGCCCATGACATCCGCACGCCTATGAATGCGGTCCGCGGATTCACAGCCATTGCCAAGGCCCACCTGAATGATACAGAGGAAGTCAAAAAGAATCTTCACAAAATCGAATTGGCCAGCCAATATTTGCAGCAAATCGTCAATGACATTCTGGACCTGACCAGCATCGAGCGGGGCCGGTTTACGCTTCACGTGAAAGAAACCAGCATGAGCGAATTGCTGGAAAATTATGACGACAAAGTGCTCAATGCCTTTTGCACCAAATCCCTCCACATTACCAGTCGCATGCACTCCATGATGTACGACCGGCTCTTGTTGGATGGATTGCACCTGAAACAAATTTACACCAACCTATTTTCCAATGCGGTGAAATATACGCCAGAAGGCGGTTCTGTTTCCATAGAAATTTTCGAGAAGCCCTTACCGGATCCAGGAAAAGTGCGGCTCTTCTATCATATTTCCGACACCGGCATCGGCATGACGGCGGATTACATGAAGGAAATGTACAATCCTTTCTCCCGCGCTGTCGATACCAGGGTGAATCACGTCCGCGGCACGGGACTGGGCCTTTCCATCGTGAAAGAACTCTTGGACCTCATGGGCGGACACATCGAAGTGCAAAGCGAAGTGGGAAAAGGTACCTCCTTTACAGTCTATGTGGACGTGCCCTATGTGGAAGATACCCCGGCTCCGAAGAAAGAGCAGGAAATTGACCTTACCAAAGCCAAAGGCATGCATCTCTTGGTGGCGGAAGACAATGATCTCAATTACGAAGTGGCAGAAGAATTGCTCGCCATGTACGGCGTCACTTGCACACGGGCTGAAAACGGTGCCGTTTGCGTAGAAAAATTCCAACAGGCTCCCAAAGGAACCTATGACGCCATTCTCATGGATATGCAAATGCCCGTCATGAATGGCCTAGAAGCCACCCGCGCCATTCGGGTACTGGAAAATGGAAATGCCCATAAAATCACCATCATCGGCCTCACAGCCAATGCGTTCAGCTCCGACGTGAGCGCATGCCTCAAGGCGGGCATGAATTATCACATGGCAAAGCCTTTTGATGTGAAGAAGCTGTTGGGGGTGTTGGTGACTGGTGACTAGTAGCTGGTGACTAGTGACTGGTGACTAGTGACTGGTGACTAGTGACTGGTGACTTGTAGCTAGGGATTAGGGACTAGGGATTAGGGATTAGGGATTAGGAGCTAGGTGATTTTAGCGGTAGAAGCACTAGCGGTTAGCCCCCTTTCGCTGAAAGGGGGGCAGGGGGGATAGCTCGCACTAGCGGGATTATTCTTTGTGAGAAAAGCGGCCTCGGCGTCCAGAGTAGCGGGTTATGTTGCAATATTTGTAGGTTAAGGATAGCGGTGTCATATCCACCGTCATTTCGACCGATCATATTTGTGCTTGATGGTACAACAGCATTGAAATGATTTGTGTCCCTGAGTGGAGAAATCTATTCAGCAGTAGCGATAAGGGCTTAATGACAAATTTGTTTCATGGCACTATTTCCTGTTTTCCAGCGGTCAATCCCCTTTTCTGTCTCTAAGCCCTTACCGCAAGTGCTGATGAGATTTCTCCACTCAGGGACACAAATCCATTTATAACACTTTTATCTTTTCGCACAAATATGATCGGTCGAAATGACGGATAGAGATGAAATCGTTTCTTTAACTTAATAGCATTGCCCGGCGGGGGAGACAAGACGCTAGTGCACTTACCGGCACATTCGAGGAACTTGAGAACCCCTAGAACCTTGAGAACCCTGAGCAACCTGTAATCGCAAGCGAAATTATATCTACTTACTCAAATCCATAAAAGCACAAAAAAACAGACAACCCCTCTCGGCTGTCTGTTTTTATTTTGATAAATTCAGAAAAAGTATATATAATAGAGAAGACATATGCGGAGTTGCATTGGATGTTTCAGATCAATCGGTGACTGGTGACTGGTGACTAGTGACTGGGATATATTTTTCCCTAGTCACCAGTCACTAGTCTACTAGTCACTAACCACAAAATACAAGGAGTAAACACTATGAAAAAAATCATTCTCACCGGCGACCGTCCCACGGGTCGTCTTCATGTCGGTCACTATGTCGGTTCTCTTCGTGAAAGAGTAGAATTACAAAACTCCGGCAAATTCGACGAAATCTACATCATGATTGCCGATGCCCAGGCACTCACGGATAACGCAGATAACCCAGAAAAAGTGCATAAAAACGTATTGCAAGTGGCTTTGGACTACTTGGCGGTCGGCATTGATCCTGCCAAATCTTGCATTTTCATTCAGTCCATGATTCGAGAACTGCCAGAACTCACCACCTACTATATGAACCTAGTCACCGTGGCTCGGTTACAAAGAAACCCAACGGTGAAAGCAGAAATTCAGCAGAAACATTTCGACACCAGCATCCCGGCTGGTTTCCTTTGCTACCCAGTCAGCCAGGCTGCCGACATTACCGCTTTCATGGGCACCGCTGTACCTACTGGCGAAGACCAGGAACCCATGTTGGAACAGACCCGTGAAATCGTTCGTAAGTTCAATGAAATCTACGGCGAAACTTTGGTAGAACCAGAAATTGTTCTCTCCACCAACAAAGCCTGCCTCCGCCTCCCAGGCACCGATGGCAAAGCAAAGATGAGTAAATCCATTGGCAACTGCATTTATCTTGCCGATTCTCCGGAAGACATTGAAAAGAAAATCATGTCCATGTACACCGACCCGACTCACCTGCGCCGGGACGATCCAGGTCATGTAGAAGGAAATCCGGTGTTCACTTACCTGGATGCTTTCTGTAAGGATGAATATTTCGCGGAATTTTGCCCCGAATACAGCTGCTTAGATGAAATGAAAGCCCACTACACCCGCGGCGGCCTGGGGGATGTGAAAGTGAAACGCTTCCTGAACAACGTGATGCAAACCGAACTCCGCCCCATCCGCGAACGCCGTGAGCAATGGGAAGCCCGTCCTGATGACGTGTACGACATCCTGAAAGCGGGTTGCGAAAAGGCAGAAAAGAAAGCTGCTGAAACCCTGGCAAACGTGCGCCGTGCCATGAGAATCAATTATTTTGAAGATAAAAGTCTTTTGAAATAAGCCGTAGGCTTATTTCAGTGCGTAATGCGAAGTGCGTAGTGCGTAATGGTGGAAGGGGCGCATCAAATTATATGGCGCCCCAATACCCCTTTATTTAAAGGTTATTATTCTGCTGATTTCTTTATCAAACATGATTGTACATATCGCTACGGTCAAGGTTAAAAAGGTTATAAAAGGTTATGCGATGACCTTAGTTTCATAACCCTTTATAACCTTTTATAACCTGACACTATAGGGTATAGTTGATTTGTTAGAAAAGCGTATTCTGTAGAATAATAACCCTATATTTGCGGCGCTTCCAAATTTTGTGCGCCGCTACCACCACTACGCACTACGCATTACGCACTTCGCATTATTATACTAAGCCGAGAAAGGAAAATGCCCCATGCCTTACGTCAACATCAAAATCACCAAAGAAGGAAATGTTACGCCACAGCAGAAGGCGCAGCTCATCAAGGGTGTCACCGATTTGCTTGCCAATGTATTGCATAAGAATCCAGCCTCCACGGTAGTGGTCATCGACGAAGTGCCCTTGGACAACTGGGGCCTCGGTGGCGATCCGATCCTGGTGGCGAGGGAAAAGAATAAGAAGTGATTTTTGTGGAGTTATTTTGGGAAAATAAAAGATAGGGGAAATGGTTATTATTCTGCTGATTTCTGCATCAGCCAAGGAGAATATATCGATACAGTCAAGGTTATAAAAGGTTATGCGATGACTTTAGTTCCATAACCCTTTATAACCTTTTATACCCTGACACTATAGGGGATAGTTGATTTGTTAGAAAAGCGTATTCCGTAAAATAATAACCCTATATATTGGCGGCGCTTCCAAATTTTGTGCGCCGCTACCATCATTACGCACTACGCACTTCGCATTACGCATTATAAAAAGCGGGAACCATTCTATCATCGTAGAACGATTCCCGCTTTTTGTAATGTCACTAAGTTAAGGATAATGGGATAAAAACTACCGTCATTTCGACCGAGCGTATTTGTGCGTGAAGATGTAGAAGTTATGAAATGATTTGTGTCCCTGAGTGGAGAAATCTCAGTGGCACCAGCGGTAAAGGCTTGATGACAGAATCCCATCTCAGTCTTTAAGCCCTTACCGCTAGTGCTGAAGAGATTTCTCCACTCAGGGACACAAATCCATTTATTTCTGTATCATCACTTTGCACAAATAGGATCGGTCGAAATGACGGAGACTGCCAACTGCTTACTGCTAACTGCCTACCATTTCCTAATCCCTAATCCCTAGCTACTAGTCCCTAATCCCTAGTCCCCAGTCACTAGTCACTAGTCACCTATTTTCTACAATACTGCGCAATCTTGCTTATGACCTGCTTAATATCCAAGGGCTTAGAAATATGTTCATTCATGCCGGCGTCTTTGGAAAGTTTCACATCTTCGGCGAAGGCATTGGCGGTCATGGCGAAGATGGGGATGGTTTTTGCATCGGGGCGAGCGAGGTGACGGATGGCGCGGGTGGCGGTGAGGCCATCCATGACGGGCATCATTACATCCATGAGGATGATGTCGTAAGTGCCTTCTTGGCTCTGGCTGAATAGATTCAACGCTTCCAGTCCATGGTGGGCTTCGGTGACTTGGATGTGGGCATCTTCCAGGAGGTACTTGGCAATTTCCATATTGAGCTCATTGTCTTCCACCAGAAGAGCGTGGATGTTGTGCAAATCTTCCAATTTGATGGTTTCGATGGGCTGGGGGAAATCGTCCGCACTGGCTTTGTCAAAGGTGAGGGTGATTTGTACCGATGTGCCTCGGCCTAAGGTGCTCTTGACGTCAATGTGTCCACCCATGCGATCAATCAAACTTTTGACAATCGCCATGCCGAGACCGCTGCCATTGTAACTGGTGCGGGCGCCATCAGGGGCAGCTTGGACGAAGGGGTCAAAGATTTTTTTCAAAAACTCTTGGCTCATGCCGATGCCATTGTCGATGACTGAGAAAATATATTTCACTTGGGTCGGAGAGAGGTCTTCTTCTTTCACATCGCACCACACAGAACCGCCGGCCTGGTTGTACTTGATGGCATTGGAAATGACATTGATGAGAATTTGTTTGATGTGAAGTGCACTGCCAAAAACGTAGCGGTTGGTCAGGTGAATGAGTTCTTTGGCGGTGTGCAGGGTGATTCCGTAATCAGCGGCCCGCATTTCTGTGATGGTGGTCACTTCTTGCAACAGCTGCAACAGGTCCAGTGGTTCTCGCACCAGAGTGACGTTCTTTTCGTCCAGCTTATTTAGCTCCAACACGTCATTCACCAAAGAAAGCAAGTGCTTGGCCGCGATGTAGGATTTCTTCCGATTCTTGCGGATCGTTTCTACATCATCGGGATGACGCAGGGCGTATTCCAAAAGGCCAATGATACCATTCAGCGGTGTGCGGATGTCGTGGCTCATGCGGGAGAGAAACGCCGTCTTCACTTCATCCGCCCGGCGCGCACTTTCGAGCTCGATGGTTTTGGTGACCAATTCGTTTTTATCGAGAATGAGATTCCAGTGTTCTACGGTGCCATTGGGATTGATGACCTTGTGGCCGTGGTCTTCGATGTATTTGTACGTGCCATCTTTGCAACGCATACGGTAGGTGATGGCGTAGTGGTCATTCTTTTTATATTGTTCCAGCGCGTCATGAATGCCCGATTCCAAATCATCGGGATGGGCAATGCCGGCAATGGAACCATTGGACGCTTCCATCAGCTCTTCCACCGTATAGCCTAAAATGGCAGCGTACTGTTTGGAAACGTATTTAAAAGAATACTTGGGGTCGTCATAACTGATTTTGATACCGCCCGGCAGCGAGGAGGTAATCACGTCCAGTTGCTTTTTCGCTACTTGGTAAGCCTTGTCCAATTCTTCCTGGTAGGCCAATTCCTTTTCCACAATGCGATCCACACAGCGGAATCCAATGACCGTGATGTGGGGCGCTTCCTCCTCCGGGTCATACTGCCGCACCGCATGGGCTTCAAAATGGGTCTGCTCCAGCGCATTGGGGACGGAAGTAAAGCGGAAATACAAATCCTTGTGGGTTTGGAAATATTTGAGTAAATGGTCCCTTCGGAGAACCCGTTTCATGTCTTCCCGCGAGCCTTGAATCACAAATTCATTGGCGTAGTTGTCCAAGTAGTCGGTGTACTTGATCGTCTTCTGCTGCTTGGCAATGTTATTGGAAGCCTGGTTCAGGACGATTTCAAACTGGTCGGTGTCCAGATTAATGAGAAGAACGATGGTATAGTCATTTCCGAGGCCGACAAGAAGCTTTTGCAGCCGGTCTTCCTGGCTTAAGGAAACGGAGTTTTTGCTTTCGGTTTTGGTTTCGTTCATGGTATATTCCTGCGGGGGTAATGCTGCTCAGGTTTAGCGAAATAGGGTACTAAAGGTTCTCAAGGTTCTAAGGGTTCTCAAGGTTTCTCGAAGGAGAGGATGACGCTGGCGTCTTGTCTATTGGATCATTCAAGTACCCTTAGAACCTTGAGTACCTTGAAACGAATAGCGGAATCATATCTATTGACTCTTATTCGTAGCGTAACAGCATTCCCTATATAATAAGATAAAATATGATAACTTATTTTAATATATATGTAATTGCTTTGCAATAGAAGCGTTATGATTCTTGAAGTTCTTGGGGTTCTGTAGCGGTGGAATGGATAGAGGGACATGGAGATGAAGTGTGCGTTTTAGGGTTCTGTAGGGATGGAATGGTTAGAGGAAACATGGAGATGAAGCGTGCGTTTTAGGGTTCTGTAGGGATGGAATGGTTAGAGAAACAGGGAGATGGAACGTGCATTTTAGGGTTCTGTAGCGGTGATATGGATAGTGGGATATAGCGTTATAAGTATCAAAAATCCCCTTCCTTTGGAAGGGGACAGGCCATGAGCGAAGCGAACGGACAAGGGGATAGCTCGCAGTAGCGGTATGAATGCTTGTTGAGAAAATAGGTATAGGCGTCCGGATTAGCGGACAAGACAATGCCATTATTTCATCACCAACGTCATTTCGACCGATGGGATTAGTGCGAGAAGATACTATAGCATCAAGTGGCTATGTGAGACAGAAGTGGAGAAATCTTGTGGAACTAACGTTGTTTCCGATAGTGTCTCAAGATTTCTCCACTTTTGTCTCACATAGTCGCTTAGCACTGT
Organism: Paludibacteraceae bacterium; assembly: GCA_963597965.1. Classification (GTDB taxonomy): domain Bacteria; phylum Bacillota; class Negativicutes; order Veillonellales; family Dialisteraceae; genus Dialister. The sequence goes on from CAVBRV010000004.1 coordinate 12,601, forward strand.
GGATTCATCAAGCACTAATCCCATCGGTCGAAATGACGGTAGTTTCTTATACCGTTATTCTTAACTTGGAGTATTGTTAGAACCCTTAGAACCCTTAGAACCCTTAGAACCCTTAGAACCTTTAGAACCTAATACCAAATAACTAACAACCAACAACACTTCAGTATGCATAAAATTTCTTCATTTATCACTTGCGTGAATGCTCATTTTGGTATATTGTATATATCATAGATAAAAGTCAGAAATATGTGTATACAGAAAATGAATAATAAGCATATGCTCCAAATGAAAAAATTATTTTTATTTGGCATATAGAATGAAATGTTATACAATAGACTGTATATCTAAAAAGCAGTGAGAGTGAGTGACTGGTAGACTAGTGACTCGTGACTAGAGTATATATTTCTAGTCACAAGTCACCAGTCATTAGTTACCAAATTATAAAAGGGGAGGGGCACAGATGTTACAAATGATATTACCCGCATTATTATTTGCCTTACCGCTGATCACGGCGGTGGTGCTGCTGTTTACGCAGAACCCATCGCTGCGAAACGGACTGGTGAAAGGGTCGGCCGTATTGATGATGGCGCTGGCGGTGGTGATCGGGATTTTGTATTTCGGCAATCCACAGAAAATCGGATGCAACGGGGAATGGGTCCGTTTTCTGATGATGGGCGTGGATGTACTGGCGGTGATAGCGGTTTGCTATTATTCTTTCAAGTTCAAACGGCATAGCATCGCTCTCTTGGGGATTCTTCAATTTGCCATTATTTCTGCTTTTGAATACCACATGGGAAGCCGGATTTATACGTCTTGGGATTTTATCATCGATAATTTTGCCATCATTATGATTCTCATCGCTGGCATCATTGGCGGTCTCATTGCGGTTTATTCTCTGGGCTACATGGCGGTGCATCATAGGAAACATCCGGAAGAACCGGATCGCCGGTCTTTTTTCTTTTTCGTGGTATTTCTTTTCCTGGCAGCCATGTTTGGACTGGTCATGTCCAATAATTTGCTCTACATGTATACTTTCTGGGAAATCACCAGCCTGTGCTCATTCCTGCTGATTGGGTATACGAGAAATAATGATGCCATTCACAATTCTTGCAAAGCTTTGTGGATGAACCTGTTAGGCGGCTTGGCTTTTGCTCTTGCCATTGTGTACATGGGTGAAGTGTACTATACGGTGGAACTGTCCCAGCTCATCAATTTGGGTCGAAGCAAGCAGCCGGTAGAATTGGCTGTCGCTCTCTTGGTTTTCTGCGGATTTACGAAATCGGCCATGATGCCCTTCTCCGGTTGGCTCTTGGGGGCTATGGTGGCACCTACACCGACGTCGGCGTTGCTCCATTCGTCCACCATGGTGAAGGCCGGTGTATTTCTGATTATCAAATTGGCGCCTCTCTTGGGAAATAACCATGCTGGCGTCATGGCCATGCTCATTGGTGGGGCTACCTTCTTCTTCGCTTCCTGTGCAGCGATTTCTCAGTCTGATGGAAAAAAAGTGCTGGCCTACTCCACCATTTCTAACTTAGGACTTATCGTCTGTTGTGCCGGCACCGGTTCTTATGAAGCGGCTTGGACGGCTATCATGATTGTCATTTTCCATGCGGTGGCCAAGAGTTTGCTCTTCCTCACCGTAGGGACAGCCGAACAGCAGCTGGGCAGTAGAAATTTGGAAAGTTTCGATGGCGTATTCAATTCCATGCCTCGCCTGTCGCTTTGTATGGTGATCGGGATTTGTGGTATGTTCTTGGCACCTTTCGGCATGCTCATTTCTAAGTGGGCGGCTATGAAAGCGTTCGTCGATGCGGGGCAGCCGCTGCTCCTCTTAGTTTTGGTTTTCGGTTCCGCGACGACCTTATTCTACTGGACCAAATGGCTTGGAAAAATTACGACCTACATTCCCACCAACGAAAATCGGGAAGTGGGCATCCTCGGTGTGGAATGGGTAGCACTGAAAAGTTTGGCCGCTATTACCTTGGTGGTGTGCGTCCTCTTCCCGCTCATTTCTGAATACATGGTCATTCCTTACTTGGCAATGATTTATCACGCCACCCAGGAAGTCATCGCCCAAAGCAATCTGTGGATTATGTCCCTCATGGTGTTCCTCATCATTGTGCTGCCCCTCCGTTTCGGCAAGAGTCGCAATAAGAAACGGGTGGTGACCAATTTGTCTGGCGAAAACTTGGGACATGATGTGGCTTATCGTGGTGTGGCGGGACAGGTGGTACCGGTTTCTCTTCGGAACTGGTATTTAGAAACTTGGTTCGGCGAAGAAAAAATGAAACTGCTGGGCTATACGGCTTGTCTGGCTTGCGTCTTGATGGAATTGTCTTTGGTAGCAGGAGGTGTATTCCATGTCTGATTATGTGATTAATCTCTTATCTGGCCTAGCGTACCTCATCCTGGCGCCCATCCTGGGAGGACTCTTGGCTGGATTTGACCGAAAAATTTCAGCCCGCATGCAGCGAAGAGCGGGGCCGCCTCTCTTGCAACCCTTTTATGATTTTTTGAAATTGTGGGACAAGCAGCCTATCGCAGTCAATAAAGCAGAAGGATTCTACGTCTTTGGATTTCTTCTCTTCGTCCTGCTGACAGGCACCATTTTCTTTGCCAGAGGGGATATTCTCCTGGTGGTATTTACCCTCACCATGGCAAGTGTGTGTCTCATCATTGCCGCCTATGCGGTCAATTCTCCCTACAGCCAAATCGGGGCGGAACGAGAATTGGTGCAGACCATGGCTTACGAACCTATGCTTCTCCTAGTGGCGCTAGGCTTTTATCTCTCCAGCGGTAGCTTCGTGATTGGAGAAATCATGGAGACCCCCTATATGAATATTCTCCGCATGCCAGGGATTTTCCTGGGGCTTTGTTTCATCCTTCTCATTAAATTTAGAAAATCTCCTTTTGATATTGCCATGTCTCATGAAGCCCATCAAGAACTCATCGGTGGGCTGAAGACGGAAATATCCGGCCGCACCTTGGCGATGGTGGAACTGGCCCACTGGTATGAAAATGTATTTCTTTTCGGACTGGTCCTTCTATTCTTCGTCAGTGCGTCCTGGTGGACATTGGTCTTGGGACTGGTCATTTGTGAAATTGTTTTCTTTGGGGAAATCCTGGTGGATAACTGCTGCGCCCGTATGAAATGGGAAAAAATGCTAGCCTCCACCTGGCTCTGGACCCTCCTGGCCGGATTCCTCAATGTGGCATTTTTGATGTACTTTAAATAGTGGCAGGTGACTGGTGACTGGTGACTAGGGAAAATGTACGCCTAGTCACCAGTCACCAGTCACTAGTCACCTGTTTACTTTCTTATTAAGGAGAACAGATGTCATACGAAAAGAAATCACCTTGGTTGATTCATTATGATGGGTCTTCCTGTAATGGGTGCGATATTGAAGTGCTGGCTTGTTTGACGCCGCTCTATGATGTGGAGCGATTTGGGATCGTCAATACAGGGGACCCGAAGCACGCGGATATTTTTCTTGTCACCGGCGGGGTGAATGCTCAAAATTTGCCTGTGGTGCGTCAGATTTATGAACAGATGCCGGAACCAAAAGTGGTCATCGCCGTAGGCACTTGCGCCTGCAGCGGCGGGGTGTTCCGGGAATGTTATAATATGCTTGGCGGCATGGACAAAGCCATCCCCGTAGACGTCTACGTCCCCGGTTGCGCAGCTAGACCAGAAGCGATCATTGATGGGGTCGTGAAGGGGCTGGCGGTGCTGGAAGAAAAACATAAACGGTTGAAGAATCAAGCGTAGCCTGATTTTAGTTAGGAGTTAGGAGTGAGGAGTTAGGAGTGATGGTAGCGGCGCACAAAATTTGGAAGCGCCGCAAAGTATTATAAAGGTTATAATTCTACTGATTTCTTTCTTCTAACATACCACAAGTGAGGCTTAGTGCCAGGTTAGAAAGGTTATAAAAGGTTATGCGCTTATCATAAGTTCCATAACCTTTTATAACCTATATAGCCTTGATAGTAGCGATATATGCAATTATGTTTGATAGAGAAAACAGTAGAATAATAACCCATATAAAAAGGGTATTGGGGCGCCCTATATATATGATGCGCCCCTTCCATCACTCCTCACTTCTAACTTTTGAAAATTATGGTTTACATACTAATTGAATATAGCGGAAATAAAGGAGTATGTATGAAACAACAAATCATCTCGATCCGTCCGGAAGATTTACTCGAAAGGGTGGCTCGTTTCAAGAAAGAAGGCTGCCGGCTGGTGCAGATTCTCTGTACACGGGTGGAGGAAGGCTTTGAGCTGACTTACAGCTTTGATAAAAATTATTTCCTGTATCATCTGCGTCTCATTGTCCCCCTGGACGGGTCGGTGATGAGTATCACCAGTCTGTACTGGTATGGGTTCGTTTGGGAAAATGAAATCCATGATCTCTTCGGCTTGGATGTGCGTTTCATCGTGCCGGAAGTAGATTATGGCGGTCATTTCTATCATTTGGCCCAGAAGACGCCATGGCATGATTTGTCCAATGCGGTTCATGCGAAGAGTGCGGTGAAGGTGAATCTACGAAGTGGGCTTGGTATCGATGCGTCTGTAACGAAGAAGGAGGATGGCAATGGCTGAATTAACTACAGTCCCTTTTGGGCCTCAGCATCCAGTACTTCCAGAACCGATTCACTTGGATCTGGAACTGAAAGATGAAAAAGTCATCCGTGCGGTGCCTTCCATCGGTTATGTACATCGTGGCTTGGAAAAATTGGTAGAGAAACGAGATTTCAAGCAATTTATTTATGTGGCAGAGCGAGTCTGCGGGATTTGTTCTTTTGGTCACGGTTGGGGCTATGCGAAAGCCATCGAAGGCCTCATGGGTATCGAAGTGCCCCGCCGGGCAGATTATCTCCGTACCATTTGGCATGAACTGTCCCGTATGCACAGTCATTTACTTTGGTTGGGATTGGGCGCCGATGCGCTAGGCTTTGAAAGTATTTTCATGAACGCTTGGCGACTTCGGGAAACGATTCTCGATATTTTTGAAGAAACTACTGGCGGTCGCGTCATTTTCTCCGTTTGCGAAGTGGGTGGTGTGCGTCGGGATTTGACCGATGCTATGCAGAAAGAAATTTCTGAAAAACTGAAAGGCCTTCGGAAAGAAATCAAAGACATGGGCCGTGTTTTCCTTTACGACGATACCATCCAAAGTCGTCTGGAAGGGGTGGGTGTGCTCTCTATGAATGATGCCATCGATTTAGGTTGCGTAGGACCATTGGCAAGAGCCAGCGGCTTGCCCCAGGATTATCGCATGGCTGACGAAGACGGTGCCTACAAAGATCTCCATTTCCGTCCCGTGCTGGAACAGGCTGGTGATTGCCTGGCTCGCGTGAAAGTGCGTCTGAATGAACTGTATCAGTCCATCGATTTGATTCAGGGCTGTTTGGACAATCTACCAGAAGGGGCCATTGCAGCGCCGGTACGCGGTATGCCACCAAAGGGCGAATATTTCACCCGCGTCGAACAACCCCGTGGTGAAGCGATTTATTACGTCAAAGGAAATGGTACGAAACATCTGGACCGGTTCCGTCTCCGTACACCGACGAACTGCAACATCCCGGCCCTAGTCAAAATGCTCCAAGGCTGCGACCTGGCAGATGTGCCAAATATTATTCTGACCATTGACCCGTGCATTAGTTGTTGTGAACGGTAAAAGGCAGTGAGGAGTGAGGAATTAGGAGTGAGGAGTGAAGGCCGGCGAGCGCATCGAATTGCTCTTATATGGGTGATTTTATTTTGCGCAGAGTTCGTTTCTATATGCTCGCCGATTTCTATTTTGCATGAAGTATTATATAAAAAGGGGTATTGGGGCGCTTCAAAATTATGTGCGCCCCTTCCACCACTCCTCACTCCTAATTCCTCACTCCTCATTTTTATTTGAGGGTTAATATTTATGTGAGAAAAAGATAAAGGGGGCTATTTATATGAGTTACCTGGTATATGTGAAGCAGGCCTTGGCGAATTTATTTAAGCCTCCTGTGACGTCGAAATATCCGTTGGAACCGAAGAAGTTCTGTCCGGGGGACCGGGGGCGGGTCATCAATGATGTGAGCCAGTGCATTTTGTGTGGCATGTGCGAACGGAGTTGTCCCTCTGGCGCGATTACCGTAGATCGCAAGACGGGGACGTGGAAAATCAATCCTTTCGCTTGCATCCAGTGCGGCGCGTGCGTGGACGCTTGTCCGAAGAAATGCCTCGCTATGGATCCCCATTATGCAGCACCGGCTTTGAAAAAATCGGAAATTGTGCTGCAAGCCATCCAGAAAGAAGGCAAACCGGAGGTTCATAAGGAAGTCCAGTCCGCAGCGGCTATGGCGATGGATGACAGGAGCCATATTGTCAATAATGTGGTGAAATGTATTTTTTGCGGTATGTGTGAACGCAACTGTCCGGCAGAGGCTATCACGGTGGATCGTAGAAACCGCACTTGGCGTATCAATCTGGAAGCTTGCGTGAATTGCGGTACCTGTATCGATAACTGCCCACGAAAATGTCTTTCCTTGGGTTGCTACTTAGGAAATAAGACGGATATTGTGATGCATGGAAAGATGCCGGTACGAAAAGCACCAGTGAAACCGGCAGCACCTCAGTCCACACCTGCTCCTATTGCTTCCGCACCAGTAGCGGCGCCAGCTGTGGATGTGCCAGATAGCCATATCCGCAATGAAATAGAGAAATGTCTTTTCTGCGGGAAATGTGAACGAGCTTGCCCGGCAGATGCAATTTCCTTGGATCGGAGAAATCGTACTTGGACCATCGACAGAGAAAAGTGCATGACTTGCGGTGTTTGTGTGGATGAATGCCCGGTGCATTGCTTAACTTTGGCCGATGCTTGGGAAGAAAGAGAAAAGAAAGAACTTCAGACCACTTATCAGGGGAAAGTCCTGACCCGTCGTCCCCGCGTCCGCCCTGCACCGCCGAAAGCAGTAGAGACACCGAAGACACCAGCGGCAGCTGCACCGGTGGAACCACCGAAAGCAGAACCGGCGAAAGTGGCAACTCCTGTGGAAGCACCGGCTACTAAAGTGGCAGAGGCAAAAGGACCAGAATCCACCAATCCATGGCACGTAAAAAATGACATCGACCAGTGCCTCTTCTGCGGGAAGTGTGAACACGCTTGTCCCGTGGACGCGATTTCCATCGATAGAAAGAATCGTACCTGGACCATTGACCGTGACAAATGTGTTTCTTGCGGACATTGCGTAGTTGGTTGCCCAAAGAAATGCCTCACCCTGGCGGAAGATTGGGAAGAGGGAGAAAATAAAGCGGTGCACTTGACTTTGCAAGGGAAAGCACCGGCAAGACCCGCCCGCCCGGCTCCGCAAAAAGTAGAAGCACCAAAACCAGTAGAAGCTCCTGCGGTCAAAGAAGAGACCGTAGAATCCACCAATCCATGGCATGTGAGAAATGACATCGACCAGTGTCTCTTCTGTGGAAAATGTGAACACACTTGCCCTGTGGGCGCGATTTCCATCGATAGAAAGAATCGCACCTGGACCATCGATCGCGACAAATGTGTCTCTTGCGGACATTGCGTAGTTGATTGCCCGAAGAAATGCCTCACCTTGGCGGAAGATTGGGAAGAGGGAGAAAATAAAGCGGTACACTTGACTTTGCAAGGAAAAGCACCGGTAAGACGGAATGTGGCGAAGAAGAACTGAGTGAGTTGGCAGGATTTCGTTTTTGGCTTCAAGGTTCTAGGGGTTCTGGGAGGCCACTTTCCGGTTGTGGCTTTTGGTATGCAAGTCGCTGATAAAGGGTTCTAAGGGTTCTGGGAGGCCGCTTTCCGATTGGGGCTTTAGATATGCAATCCGCTGACATAGGGTTCTAAGGGTTCTGGAATGCCGTTTTCCCTTGAGGCTTTTGGAATGAAAATGTATTTGGTAGCTAGTGACTTGTGACTAGGAAAACGCATGACCTAGTCACGAGTCACTAGTCTACTAGTCACTAATGGTAACTGTTTTCATATATAATGAATGATGAACTAGTAGTATCCTATCGGTCGTCATTTCGACCGATGGGATTTGTGCAAGAAGGTTTCTATCCTACTAAGCGACTATGTTGGACAAAAGTGGAGAAATCTTGAGACACTATCAAAAGTAACGTTATTCTCCACAAGATTTCTCCACTTCTGTCTAACATAGTCGCAGAAAAGCGATAGAAGCATCAAGCACGAATCCCGTCGGTCGAAATGACGAATAGATATGATACTGCTAGCGTTTATAGGCACGTTCGAGAAACCTGAGCACCCTTAGAACCCTTAGCAACCTGAGAACCTTGTTATCCATAGCGGAATGTTACCGCTGTTGCACTAGCCATAACGGGAAGGAGGCCCCCATGCACGAATATCCCATCACTTTGGAAATTGTCCGTATCGCGGAAAATACAGCCAAAGAAAAACATGGCACCGTGAAAGCCATTCATCTAGTGGTGGGGGAGGATTCTGGCTTCATCGGGGAATCCATTCAAATGTATTTCGACGTGATTTCCGAAGGCACCCTTTGCGAAGGGGCGGTGCTCACCATCCAAGACATCAAACCGAAAATGAAATGCGACCTGTGCGGGAAACTGTTTGAACGGAAACGGTTCTCCTTTACCTGCCCCTACTGCGGCGGGGGTGGATCGCCTACGGAGATTGGGAAAGAGTTTTATATAGAGAGCGTTGATTTAGAAATATAGTGACTGGTAACTAGTGACTGGTGACTGGAATATTTTTTCCTAGTCACGAGTCACTAGTCACTAGCTACCATTGTTATTGAAATCAATGCTAGTTTAGATAAATGAACAAGGAGAAAAGAAATATGCATATGGTGAAAGCTGGCGTACAGGAAAGCATTTACGCCCACAACAACCACATCGCGGAGCATGTGAGAGAATATTTGAACGAAAGACATATTTATGCGGTCAATGTGATGGGCGCGCCGGGGACGGGGAAGACCACCTCTTTGGAGCAGCTTATGAAATATATGAAGCAGAAAGTCTACGTGATTGAAGGGGACATTGAGTCCGACATCGATACCGAACGTCTTCGCAAGCAGCATGTCACCGCGGCTCAGATCAATACCTTCGGTGCTTGCCACCTGGATGCACCTTTGGTACACAATGCGGTGCATACCATGGATTTCTCGGAACCGGGGATTCTTTTTATTGAAAACGTAGGGAACCTGGTATGTCCGGCGGAGCTGAACATCGGAGAGCACATCAAACTGCTCATCGTCAGCGTAGCTGATGGGAGTGATAAGCCCTATAAATATCCGCTAGCCTTTGAAAAAGCAGACATCATTCTTTTAAACAAAGTAGACCTCATGCCCTACTTGGATTTTGACGAAGATTTCTTCATGAAAGGCATCCGTCATCTCAATAAAAAAGCCCCGGTTTTTAAGGTAAGCGGGAAAACGGGGGAAGGATATGAGGTAGCTGCGGAATGGCTTATGAAACAGATGGAGATTTAATTGCGGATAGAATTTAAGTGAGGAGTTAGGAATGAGGAGTGAGGAGTGGTGGAAGGGGCGCACAAAATTTAGAAGCGCCCCAAAATATGAAAAAGGTTATTATTCTGCTGATTCCTATTTTTTAACATGTAAATTATACCGCCTGCCACAAGGTTAAAAAGGTTATATAAGGTTATGAAACTTGCGGTAAGCACATAACCCTATATAACCCTTCTAACCTTGCACTAAGCCTTACTTGTGATATGTTAGAAGAGAGAAATTAGTAGAATTATAACCTTATATATTCTGCGGCGCTTCTAAATTTTGTGCGTCGCCACCACCATTTCTCACTTCGTACTTCTCACTTCTAACTGTATAGAAAGGGGTTTTCACCACCATGAATCACAACAGGACGTGGAAGATCAGAGTCAATGGTCGTGTGCAGGGGGTGGGATTCCGTCCTTTGGTGTGCCGGTTGGCGAAGGCGTTGTCTCTTACGGGAACTGTGAAGAACCTGGGAGGCGTGGTAGAAATCGTAGCGCAGGGGAGCCGAGAGGCTCTCCTTCTTTTGATGGAAAAAATCAAGCAGGCATCCCTTCCGATTTCCGTAGAGCAAGTAGAGTATGAGGAAATAGCTAGTCCTGCTTTTTCGGGCTTTCGTTCTATCACAAGTGGTGGCGAGCCGGTGGAACCCATCTTTCCTGCGGACATGGCCATTTGTGAGACTTGCCAAAAGGAACTCTTAGACAGACATAATCGCCATTTCCACTATCCCTATATTTCCTGCACCGCCTGTGGGCCGCGATATACGATCATTGAAAAACTTCCTTATGATAGAAATCACACCACCATGAAGGATATGGACCTGTGCGACGATTGTGAGAAGGAATACACCGATTTGAGCAATCGCCGCTGTCACGGAGAAACCATTTCCTGTCCCCATTGCGGGCCGCAGCTTCGAGACGAAGAATCTATTTCTTCCGAAGAAGCAATGAAAAAGGCCATTCGACTGGTACAGGAAGGAAATATCATTCTGGTCAAAGCCATGGGGGGCTATCAGTTGGTGTGCCGGTCTGATAAGGAAGAAACGGTGCAGTGTCTTCGATTCTTGAAACATCGGGAAGGGAAACCGTTTGCTCTCATGGTGGCAAATGTAGAAAAGGCGGAGGCATTGGTTCATGTATCAGAAGAAGAAAAACAATGGCTCACTTCACCGGTGCGGCCTATCCTGCTTGCCAGACGAAAAGAAAAGGCAGCCATTCTTCCTCTCGTAGCAGACAAGGTGCCCAAGCTGGGCATATGTCTTCCGTCCACTGGTTTCTATGTACTACTCACTCAAGCGGTGGACGAGCCGCTCATCGTGACCAGTGCGAATCGAAGCGGGGAGCCTATGCTATTTCGGGAGGAAGAAGCACGGGATTTTTATGAATCTCACCAAGAAATCGCAGGATTTTTTACTTATGACCGAGATATTTTGCGACCCGCCGATGATAGCGTGTTGCAAGTGGTAGGAAATCAGATGCAACTGTTGCGGCGCACTCGTGGCTTTTTGCCAGAACCGGTTTTGCGAAAGGGACCTGCAGGAAGTGTATTGGCGACGGGGGCGGATATGGAGCCCGGTTTCTGTCTCACCGGTGGCGGAAGATGGTATCCTTGCCAAGTGCCTTGTGAAGTGGATCATGAAATATCGGAGCAATTTTTGGCAGACACGGAAATGGATTGGGAACGAATGTTAGGTATCGTGCCAGAAAAAGTGATTTCCGATTGGCATCCCCGCTATATTTCTTCTCAGTGGGGAAAGACATTGGCGGCAAAGCGGCAACTTCCTTTCTTGCAAGTGCAGCACCATCACGCCCATGCCTTGTCGGTCATAGCGGAACAGGATTTGCAAGGTCCTTGTCTGGCTTTTGTTTTTGATGGGACTGGGTATGGACTGGATGGTACCATTTGGGGCGGAGAAATTCTGCTTTGCGAAGGAAATGAAATGAAGCGGGTGGGCCATTTGAAAACCATCCCTATGATTGGCGGCGATGCTTCCATGAAACAAGCTTGGAAAACGGCGCTTTGCTACTTGGCGGCCGGAAATCTTCCCTTTACGGACGCGCGATATGAACTTGTGAAAGCGGCTTTGAAGGCGAAGGTGAATACTATTGGAAATTCCAGTATGGGTCGACTCTTTGATGGCGTAGCTGCGTTGCTTGGTATTGCCACAGAAAATCGTTTCAAAGGAGAATGCCCCATGGCACTAGAAGCGGCGGCTACCCAAGCGTTGCGAGAGGGCAGACAGGGAACGGCATTATCTTGGCACGGCGAAATGGAATCGGGGCAGCTCATTTGGGATCCATTGCCTTTGATTGCATCCCTTTTGGAAAGTCATGATACAATAGAAGAGAAGGCTCTGGGATTTCATCAAGCACTGGTGCAAATGATAGCGGATAGCGCTCTTCATTTTGGTATTTCCCAAATCATCCTCTCCGGCGGCTGCTTTGCCAATGGCATCTTGCTGGAACAGGCCAAAGAGGCTTTGATGAAATCTCATTTTGATGTATATACCAATGAGAAAGTTCCCTGCGGCGATGGTGGCATCGCGTTGGGACAAGCGTATTTTGCAGTGAGAAGTTAGAAGTGAGAAGTTAGAAGTGAGAAGTTAGAAATGAAGGAAGTTGTGGCACTGGGATTTGAATAACATTGGCATTTATACCGCTGGTGCAGCCCCCTCTGCCTACGGCATCTCCCCCGATGGGGGCGATAAATACAGTGTAAACTTATTTACGCACAAATTATAAAGCGCCCTAAAATATGAAAAAGGTTATTATGCTACTGATTTCTCTTTCTCAATATGTAAATCATACCGCCTGTTACTAGGTTAAAAAGGTTATATAAGGTTATGAAACTTACGGTAAGCATATAACCCTATATAACCCTTATAACCTCGCACTAAACTTTATATGTGATATGTGAGAAAAGAGAAATCAGCAGAATTATAACCTTTTATAACTCGCGGCGCTTCCAAAATTTTATGCGCCGCTACCATCATTTCTCACTTCTAACTTCTCACTTCTAACTAACAAAGGAGAACATTATGTGTGTAGCCTATCCAGGTCGGGTGGTTTCTATTTCCGGTAGTCATGGAATGGTGGATTTTTCCGGTTCCCAGGTGAAGGTGAATCTGTCCATGGTGCCGGTGAAAATAGGCGATTATGTGCTGGTCCATGCGGGCATGGCGATTCAGATTGTGGAAAAAGAGGAAGCGAAGGATTGGATTTCTTTGTTTCAAGAAATTGATGAGGCCAGTCAGACATGAGAGAAAAAGAATTGGCCGCTTGGCTTAGAAATTACAAGGGACCGCCGCTTCGCTTGATGGAAGTGTGTGGCACCCATACGTCGGCTCTGTATCGAAGTGGCATTCGGCAAATGCTGCCGCCTTCCATTACGTTTTTGTCTGGGCCGGGGTGTCCGGTCTGCGTAACGCCGACTTCCTATATCGATAAACTCGTTTCCTATGCGCTGAAGCCGGGGGTTCAAGTGATGGCTTTTGGCGATTTGCTCTCTGTGCCAGGCAGTGAAATGTCCTTGGCGGGGGCGCGGGATCGAGGCGGACAGGTGGATTTCTTTTATAATCCAGAAGATACGCTAGAATTGGCACGAAAGAAACCGGACACCACCTTTGTGTTGGCGGCAGTGGGATTTGAAACGACTGCTCCCATTTGGGCGAATTTGATCCAACAGGTATATGAGAAACAGATTTCCAATATCCGCTTCCTGACGGCCCTCAAAACCATGCCAGAGGCGATGGCGCAAATTTCCAAAGAGGGACGAATTGATGGATTCCTATGTCCCGGTCACGTGGCGGTGATTACGGGAAGTGAATCTTTCCGTCAGATGGCAGAAGCTTGCCAGGAAACCATGGTGATTGGGGGTTTTTCTCCTTCTGAATTGCTCCGGGCCTTGGGTCGATTGGTCCTGGAAGCATCCCAAAAGAAAAAAGGCCTCTGGAATGAATATCCTTCCGTGGTGCGAGAAGAAGGAAATCCGAGGGCCTTGGCCTTGCTATCGGACGTTTTCACAACTGGGGATGCGGTATGGCGCGGATTGGGGACCATTTCGGGATCTGGGCTTTATATTTCTGAGAAATACAAAGTTTTGGACGCCGGCAGTCATGGCCTCATCGAAGACCATATGCCGAAAGGCTGCTGCTGCGGGCAGGTCCTCACTGGTCGCATCCAGCCCCACCAATGCCCCTGCTTCGGGAAAGTTTGCACGCCCGATCATCCTGTGGGGGCTTGTATGGTCAGCAGCGAAGGGGCATGCTGCGTGACATTTCGAGAAAGCAGTGAGGAGTGAGGAGTGAGGAGTGAGGAGTGCTGGAAGTTGCGGTACTATGATTTGAATAACATTGGCAATCATACCGCTGGTGCAGCCCCCTCTGCCTACGGCATCTCCCCCGATGGGGGCGATAAATAAGGTGTAAACTTATTTACGCAACATAATTTGGAAGCGCCCCAAATATGAAAAAGGTTATTATTCTACTGATTTCTATTTCTTCACATGTAAATCATACCGCCTGTCACAAGGTTATATAGTGAGTGCTCGTTAATTCGTTTTTTCAATAGAAAGAACTCGGAGTGGTGATTGTTGCTGGTTGTTAGTTGTTTGTTGTTGGGACCAAACAACCGACAACAAACAACTAACAACAGTGAGTGTAAAGGAATTTGCACAATAGCCCGTATTTCTTTGCATTTGAATGCCAAAACTTCACTGCATATATTCAGTAAACATCGGGCGTATGAATTATCGAGCAGTCACTATATAAGGTTATGAAACTTGCGGTAAGCACATAACCCTATATAACCCTTCTAAACTTGTACAAGCCTTATTTGTGGTTTGTTAGATAAAAGTGCTCTGTAGAATAATAACTATATATATGCGGCGCTTCCAAGTTTTGTGCGCCGCCACCAACACTCCTCACTCCTAATTCCTCACTCCTCACTATACAAATAGCGGTATAAATTGATTTGTATTAGTGAGGTATAAAAATATGAAAATAGAGCTTCGTCACGGCAGTGGCGGGGAGGAGACGGGACGGCTCATTTCTTCTCTCTTTGCGAAATATTTCAAAAATCCCATCTTGGATCGGATGGAAGATGGGGCAGTGCTTCCTCCCCTGTCGGGAAATCCGGTGTTCACCTCTGATAGTTTCGTGGTGGAGCCACTTTTCTTTCCTGGGGGAGACATAGGGAAACTTTCCATTTGCGGAACCGTCAATGATTTGGCTTCTATGGGAGCAAGACCGTTATATTTGACTACATCTTTCATTTTGGAAACAGGTTTAGAAACGGAAACCTTGGAAAAAGTTGTGGCTTCTATGGCGGAAACGGCTAAAGAAGCGGGCGTCATGATTGTGGCAGGCGATACGAAAGTCATCGAAGGAAATGGGGGACTCTATATCAATACGGCGGGAATAGGCGAAAGGCCTTTGGCTATTTCTATTTCTGCCAAAAACTTGCAAGTGGGGGATGCTCTTCTTCTCACTGGCACTTTGGGTGACCATCATGCCACCATTTTGACACAGCGTCTCAAAATGCAAACGACGCTCCAAAGTGATTGTGCCCCTTTGAACCACTTGGTCGAAGATTTGCTTGTAGCTGGACTTTCCATTCATACCATTCGTGATGTTACGCGTGGAGGTCTGGCAACAGTCACCAATGAATTGGCAGAATCTTCTGCCACATCCATTGTGCTGTCTGAAGAAATTTTACCAGTCAGTGAAGAAGTGCAAGGGCTTTGTGGTATCTTGGGACTCGATCCTCTCACCATGGGCAATGAAGGAAAAATGTGCATCGCCCTTCCGGCGGCAGAAGCGGACCAAGCGCTGGACATTCTTCATCAGAGTCCCTATGGGAAACAAGCGGTCCAAGTGGGTCGCGTAGAAGAAGGCCGCGGTGTGCACTTGGAAACCCTCTTCGGCGGACGGCGGCGGATTTTGCCGCTGAGGGGAGAAGGGCTTCCCCGCATTTGTTAATGCAAAGTTAGGAGTGAGGAATTAGGAGTGAGGAGTGGTGGTGGCGGCGCATCAAATTATATAGCGCCGCAAATATATATGGCTATTATTCTATAGAATATTTATTTCTAATAAACCAATAACATCTTATATCAATAGGTTAAAACGGGTATAAAGGGTTATAGGACTATCGATATATATAATTATGCTTGGTACAGAAATCAGAGAAATAAACATCTATATAAATTGGGCGCTTCCAAATTTTGTTGCGCCCCTTCCTTCACTCCTCATTCCTAATTCCTAACTCCTCACTTTAAGATATGGATTATTTTGTGATGTTAGTTATGCGATATAAGGAGCAACAAAAGTGTTTAGAAAATTTGATGACGAAAATATAGGTTGGGAGGGCGTGGAGCCTCATATTTATAAAGAAAATCCTGGTGTCTTCCAGGACGTGACGAAGCAGATTCTCTTTGATAACGAAGCGGATTTGCCGGTGCAGTTTCGGTATTTCCAAGTGGAAAAAGGGGGCTATTCTTCCTTTGAACACCACCAGCACATGCACGTGGTTCTCATTTTCAAAGGGAAAGGCCACGCTCTTCTGGGAAATCAGGTGGTGGAAGTGAAAGCCGGCGATTTCATGACCATTCCCCCCTGGCAGTGGCACCAATTCCGGGCGGATCAGGGCGACATCCTCGGTTTCCTTTGCCTAGTGAACCACGATCGGGACGTTCCGCAATATCCGACGGAAGAAGAAATTGCAGAACTTCGCACCCATCCGGGAGTGGCGGAATTTTTGGATGGGAAACTGTAAAAATAGTGACTGGTAGACTGGTGACTAGTGACTGGGAATCAATCAGTGTTTCCCTAGTCACTAGTCTACCAGTCACGAGTCACCATTTAGAATTGTGGAGAAACCTCTATGTTAGACAAAAAAGATCTCATTATTTTTGACCTCGACGGTACGCTCATCGATTCGGTGGGGATTTGGAATGAAACGGACGCGCGGCTCATGCAGGAATTGGGCGGACCGGCGGAGGATTGGTGCGTGGTGCAGAAACGACGAGATACGAAATTGACGGAATACAAAGATGAAGCAGAGCCCTATATGGCCTATTGTCGCTACTTGGGAGACCTGTGCCATTCGTCCCTGTCTGCTGAGGCCATTCATGAAAGACGCTATGCGATTGCTCAGGACATGCTAGAAACGAAAGTGGATTACAAACCGGGGGTTCCTGAATTTCTGAAAGTCCTCAAAGTGGCAGGAAAAACATTGGTCATCGCTACCACCACCCGCCGGAATAATATTGATATTTACCGGACGAAAAATAGAAATATCATGTCCAAAGCACCGCTGGATGCGTATTTCACCAAAATTTATGCCAAAGAAGACATTCACCATATGAAACCGGACCCAGAAATTTATTTGACCGTGTTGAAGGATTTCGGAAAGAGACCGGAAGAGTGTCTGGCTTTGGAAGACTCCCTCATCGGCGTCCAAGCGGCGAAAGCAGCGGGCATCGAAACCGTGGCGGTTTATGACAAGTACTCGGAAAGTGATCAGGAGGAAATCAAGAAATTGGCGGATCATTTTGTGGAGTCTATGGAGGAAGTTTTTGTACTGGAGCATTGAAATTAAGCGAAAGTATCAATGGTTGAGATATAGGTTTAGGGTTTAAGGTTTAGGGGGTATATGCTTGCACCCAAACCTTAAACCAATGGGGGTTTCTTCAAGGTGAATTGAGCCATACGAACTCGGGTTATAAACCATAAACCAATTTATGCTAATGACCGGGACTTTATATATCATTGATATAATACATTAGGCTATCATTCTGCTGATTTCGATGGTGTGACAAAGAAAAAATAGCGCTATAGGCAAGGTTATAAAAGGTTATCTCTTGAGATATTTTTATGGCTTGAGTCTATAGCGCTTTTTGTTGTTAGTTATTGGTTGTTAGTTGGGAAACAACTAACAACCAATAACTGCAAACTAAATTTCTGGGTATGATTTTGAGGGGCTGATGCAATTTTAATAAGTGAAGGGAAAAATAATTAGGAATTAGAAATGAGGAATGAGGAATGATATTAGTCCCATTAGGAACAGAGTAACATAAGTATTTATATCGTTAGAGCAGCCCCCTCTGCCTACGGCATCTCCCCCAATGGGGGCGATAAATAAGGTATAAACTTACTTAGCGGCGCGCAAATTATAAAGCGCCGCGAGTTTATAATTTTCTTTGAAAAAGATGTTGTGATTTTTGCGTACTTCTGCAATGTAAATATATGGAGGGGAAATAGTAGGCAGTTAGCAGTAGGCGGTGGGCAGTAGGAATGAGTGACTGGTGACTAGTGACTA
>CAVBRV010000005.1:0-29386 GCA_963597965.1 Paludibacteraceae bacterium
TGAGTGGAGAAATCTCAGCGGCACCAGCGATAAGGGCTTGATGACAAAATCCCGTTTCTGTCTTTAAGCCTTTACCGCTAGTGCTGAAGAGATTTCTCCACTCAGGGACGCAAATCTATTTATTTCTGTATCATCACTTTGTGCTAATGCGACCGTTCGAAATGACGCCAGTGATGCTATGATACTATTACAATTAATCGTTTAAACGATAAAAGGATATTATCCCCCTCATTTCCATTCACATAAAAATACCGCCAGTTATTAGGATTTAAAAGTATTATAACGATTATGCAAAACCATAACCCTTTATAACCTTTTATAACCCTATCACTAGCGGTATTCTCTTCATGTGACACAACCATCAACGCCACAATCATAACCTTTATACTATATTTTGCGGTGCTTCCAAATGTGTTGCGCCGCTGAAATAAGTTTACACCTTATTTATCGCCCCCCATCGGGGGAGATGCCGTAGGCAGAGGGGGCTGCACCAGTGGTATGAATACCTATGTTAGTCAAATCGTAACAGCACAACTTCACCATTCCTCATTCCTAATTTCTCATTATCTATCAATATTGCACATGTCCTTCGCAACCACCCACTGATTATATTCCTCTTCCGTCACATAGCCCAGCGCCAGAGCTGCTTCCTTCAGAGAACTTCCATCCGCATAGGCCTTCTTAGAAATCTTAGCCGATTTTTCATAGCCAATATGCGGAGCCAGGGCAGTGACCAACATGAGAGATTTTTCTACCAATTCTTCCATGCGCTCTTCATTGACCTTGATACCTACGGCGCAATGAATATTGAAGGAATGAATCGCCTGTCCCAACAGTTTCACTGATTCAATGAAAGCACGTGCCATGACTGGTGCATACACATTCAGTTCAAATCGTCCCTGGGAAGAAGCCATGGACACCGTCGCCTGGTTGCCATGGACACGGCAAGCCACCATGGTGAGCGCTTCGCACTGTGTCGGATTTACCTTGCCTGGCATGATAGAAGAACCGGGTTCGTTAGCAGGAATGGTGAGTTCGCCCAAACCAGCACGAGGACCACCAGCCAAAAGGCGGAGGTCATCGGCGATTTTCATACAATCCATAGCCAATGCTTCCAGTGCTCCATGAGCAAATACGAAATCATCACGGCCGGTCAACGCATAGAATTTATTCGGTTCTGAAACAAAGGGAAGCCCCGTTTCCTGAGCAATTTCAGAAGACACTCTTTCCCCGAAATCCTTCGGCGCATTGAGCCCCGTCCCGACAGCCGTACCGCCGATAGCGAGCCCCAGCAGATATTTCTCTGCATCCTGAATCATGGACTTGCTCTTTTCCAGCATAGTGGTCCAACCAGACACTTCCTGTCCGAAAGTCAGCGGCACCGCATCCTGCACATGGGTACGACCGATTTTCACGATGTGCATGTATTCTTCACTCTTTTTGTGGAACGTATCGATGAGTTCATCTAGCGGTTCATAGAGATACTGATGGAGCACAGACACCGCTGCCACATGCATGGCCGTCGGGAAAGTATCATTGGAAGACTGAGACATATTCACATCATCGTTTGGATGAATCCGTTTGTCGCTGCCCTTGGCTTCCAATTTCTTGTTGGCAATATGAGCCACCACTTCATTCATATTCATGTTGCTCTGGGTGCCGGAACCGGTCTGGTATACCACCAGCGGAAATTCTCCATCCCACTGGCCTGCCAGAATTTCATCACAAGATTCCGCGATAGCAGCCGCCTTCTCCGCATCCATCTTGCCTTCCGCCTGGTTCGCCAAAGCGCAGCATTTCTTCAGCACCGCAAAGGCACGAATAATTTCCACTGGCATCTTTTCGCCAATTTTGAAATTTTCAAAAGAACGCTGGGTCTGTGCACCCCACATATGATCCGCCGGAACTTTGACTTTCCCTAAAGTATCATGTTCAATACGGTATTCCATGGTTTGACTTCCTTTCTTAGAAATAGAGTGTAAAAAATAATTGCACTGGACCGTTTTCTTCATCTGTTGTTGGTTGTTTGTTGCTGGTCGTTAGAACTACCAACAAATGATATAAAGCAGTTCCTGTTCATTCAATTTTATTGTACCATTTCTATAAAAAATTAGCGATATAGATTCAATTAGAAACATTTTTAATTTATATGCTTAATAATTGGCTGCTCATTAAGCCAGATTGGTAATTGTTGTTAGTTGCTAGGACTAAACTACCAACAACTAATAACCAACAACAATCGCCAATCCGATTTCTTGCTATTGAAAAAGACGAATCAACGAGCAACCACTAATTAACATTTTTTCTTGGAGTGATGATTAGTTGACTAGGGACTAGAGATATATCTTTTCCAGTCCCACTCTACTATTCACTCAATTTTATTGCCTATTGCTAATTGACAACAAAAAAGATTCCATAAAATATTTCAATTTCACAGAATCCTTTTTATTGCTACATATATTACTTATTTCTTGCCCTGCACAAAAAGCATGTTATTATCCCGTTTCACCAAATTATACATGAGGGCATTCACGCAGGAAGCCACGATGGAGCTGCCACCTTTCGTACCTCTAACCGTGATGAAGGGACAAGGAGCACGACGTACCAACTGTTCCTTGGAGTCAGCGGCCCCGACGAAGCCTACGGGGATGCCAATGATGAGGGCTGGTTTGATGCCGTCTTCTTCTACCATACGAATAGCTTCATAGAGAGCAGTCGGTGCATTGCCCACGGCGATAATGGAACCATTCAGATCGGTACCGAAGGAGTTCATAGCAGCCATGGAGCGAGCAATGCCTTTTTCTTTGGCAATGGCTGCGATTTCTGGATCTGATACGCGGCAGAAGACTTCGCTGCCCAATGCTTTCAGCGCATTTTTATTGATGCCCGCTTTGACCATGTTGACATCGGTATAAATGTTGCACCCTTTAGCCAAAGCCTGAATGCCTGCTTCTACGGCGCCTTTGCTGGTCTGGATGAGGTGTCCGTAATCTACATCACCAGAGGCATGAATCATGCGAGAATAGACTGTCACTTCTTCTGGTGTGAGGTCGATGTCCATAATGAATGGATTGATGAGATCCATACTTTTATCTTCGATAGCCTTGGGGCTCTTAATAAATTCCATAATGTTCCTCCATGTATTTCAGAACAGCTTCCGGTGTATCAAAGACCGGTACGCCTTCCAGTTTTGCTTTTGGTTTATCAATGACAATCACAGCAATGCCTGCTTCCATAGCGGCCGCTAATTTCGTATCGCTGCCACCAATGAAACCGCTATTTTTCGTGACCATCACGTCCGCATGATAATCACGAATCATAGCCAAGTTCATTTCATAGGAAAAAGGTCCTTGGATCGCCAGGATATTTTTTGCTTTCATCCCCAGGTCTTCACACATTTTGATGACTCCAGAGGTAGGAAGCACTCTGGCCCAAATGGTTTTTCCTTGCAGGGCTTTCGCATGCACGAAAGTGGCCAGTGTCTTGGATCCCGTGGTCAGAAGCACGCTGCTTCCCAGTTTCCCTGCCAGGTCAGCGGCTTTAAATTCGTCTTTGGCATGATAGAGTTTATCATAATCGGGCAGCGGAATTTCGGCCCGTTCATAGCGAACGTAGTCAATCCCCGTTTCTTTGCAAGCTGCATAGGCTGTTTCAGAAACGATGGCCGCATAGGGATGGCTAGCATCCAGGATGAGGGTGATGCCCTTTTCCCGGATGACCCGCACCATATCTTCCTGACGGAACCGGCCCACTTCGATATCCAGCCCTTTGTGGGCAGCCAGCACTTTACCGTACTGACTCACTACGGTCATCAGGATTTCATGACGCTCCCCTTCCGGTCTCCTCTGTTCCCGGTCTGCCAATTTGGCACCGATTTCTCTACCGTCCTGGGTTCCGGAAATAATCCAAATCACGCTTTGTACCCCCTTGGCGTAATCATTTTGCCATCCGCTACAAAGGTAGTGCTCTTGCCGATGATGACAGTGGACTGCATGTCGACGTGTTCCTGTGGCAATTTTTCCAGGGTGGAAATGGTCCAATTCATGCCTGGACGACCAGCTTTTCTCACAATGCCTACCGGGGTTTCTGGTTTTCTATATTTCAAAACAATATCTCGGATTTCATCCAAGTAGGTGGTCCGGCCACGGCTCTTTGGATTGTAAATGGCAATGACGAAATCCCCTTCAGCAGCGAGGGCAGCTCTCTTTTTAATCTGATCCCATGGGGTCATCAGGTCAGAAAGAGAAATCACTGCATAGTCGTGCATGAGCGGTGCACCCAGGGCAGCGGCAGAGGTATTGGCAGCGGTGAGACCAGGGATGATTTCACATTCTGGCCGTTTATCAGCGTCCAATTTCTGAATGAGTTCCAGCACCAGGCCAGCCATACCATAAACGCCGGGATCACCAGAAGAAATGACTGCCACTTTGTGCCCTTCTGCAGCCAGTTCGACCGCTTTGCGGCAACGGTCCACTTCCTGACGCATCCCATTGCCTACCACTTTTTTATCTTTAATCAGTTCTTTGACCAGTGCAATGTAGGTATTGTATCCCACAATAATATCCGAATCCGCAATGGCATGAGCGGCTTTCGGTGTCATTTCTTCTTCATGGCCTGGTCCGATACCGATGACCCGGACAAGCCCTTTGCAATGGCAATCGTTGCACTGACAAACTTTGTTTTCGGAAGTACAGTTTTCCCCTTCCTGGATTCCAGTAATGCTGCTGTTTGACATACGTTTCCTACTCCTATCGTTTTTTCTACAAATTTAGAAATATCGAGTGTATACTCGTCACTTATTTTTTTGAGTTCTGTGGCTGGATAGAAATGAATGGGTAAATGCATGGATTTAGCAAATGCCAATAATCCCTTTTCATCTGCTTTCAAATCTACGCTGGCTAAGGAAACCACCTGATATGGATAGGCTCCACATTTTTGCAAAGCCCCCGTAAAGGTTCCTCGAATGAGTGCTTCCGAAGTGCCTCTCTTACATCCAATTCCGACAAAGAGATTCTTCGGACGCAGACAGACAAACGGTTTCTGGCAATGCACTTTCTGATTTGAAATAATGGCACAACCATCAAAGTCCTCTTCCTTCATCTCTGATAAAGGTTTCCAAGAAATATGTTTAGCCAAAAGCCGCTTTCCCAGTGAATCAAATCCTTCTGTTTCCTCATCCAGAAACCAAGCAAATCGTTTGCCTTCCGCAATGATACTATTCACCGGTTTCAGTGCGCCCAGTGGTTCTACACGCATCATCATTTCTCGTGCTACATCATCTGGGGCACATCGTTCATGCACATCGGTGGCGGTGGTAATCACCGGATCCGCACCAACCGCGGCAGCCACTTCTCTTGTCCAAGCATTGGCCCCGCCCAGATGGCCGGAGAGCAAGGAAATACAATGTTTCCCGCATTC
Source organism: Paludibacteraceae bacterium (assembly GCA_963597965.1). Lineage (GTDB taxonomy): Bacteria > Bacillota > Negativicutes > Veillonellales > Dialisteraceae > Dialister. The sequence continues at coordinate 5,419 of CAVBRV010000005.1, forward strand.
ATCCATCACCAGCACCGCCGGATCCGACGCTTTGCTCACCACATGGGGCGCAATGGCACGAACCGCAATGCCGGTCGCCATGATGAAAAGGATACCATCGTATTGGTTAAAAATCTGAGAGGTCAAAGCTAAGGTTCGATTGAAATACTCCGCTTTTTCTCCGCTTTCTGAACCGGTTCTTTCATACAAAGTTCCTTCGCCAGAGATGCCCGCTTTCACACGAGCCCCCAGCTCCGCTCCCAGTTTGGAAACAGAAATAATGGCGTAACGCATGGTTCTCACCCCTTTTTGGTGACTAGTGACTGGTAGACTGGTGACTGGGGATTGGTATACTAAGATTTGAGTAAGCAGGTATGTTCACTACTTATGCAAAGGTTACTCAGGTTGCTAAGGGTTCTCAAGGTTCTCAGGTTTCTCGAACAAAATAATGACGCTAGCGTCTATTAGTAGATTTGAGAAGCCTTAGTACCTTTAGAACCCTGAGAACCTTGAGCAACCTGTAACCACTATCCCAGTCACCAGTCACTAGTCACTGAATCCTTAATCAGTCCCTTTTCTGAACATGGTAGTAAATTTGCTATCGTACAATTTGGACAGTTCATAATCGGTATCCAGTACTTTACCTACCACGATCATAGCCTGACGAACGACGCCGCCTTTGTGGAGAATTTCTGCAATGGTATCGATGGTACCACGGAAAATTCTCTGGTCTGGCCAGGTGGCACGAGCTACGATAGCCACTGGGGTATCTCCTGGATAGCCCCCCTCTTTCAAGGTAGCCATTACTTCATCGATAGCCTGTACGGAGAGGAAAATGCACATGGTAGCCTGGTGAGAAGCGAGCAGTGCCAATTTTTCTTTCGGTGGTACTGGAGTGCGGCCTTCCATACGGGTGATGATAACGGTCTGGGAAATACTTGGCAGTGTGTATTCCTGTTTCAAAGCAGCCGCAGTTGCCAAGAAAGAGCTGACCCCTGGAACCACTTCAAACTGGTCTTCTTTGATTCCAGCAGCCCGCAGTCCATCCATCTGTTCCTGAATGGCACCATAAATCGCCGGGTCCCCGGTATGCACGCGAGCCACCATTTTCCCTGCTTTCAGTGCTTCGATTTCTACTTTCAGCACTTCATCTAGGTTCATGGTCGCACTATTGTATACCTCAGCGCCTTTTTTCCCATATTTCAAAATTTCCGGATTCACCAAAGAACCGGCATAAATAATCACATCTGCTTCACCGACCAAGCGCTGGCCTTTCACCGTAATCAGTTCTGGATCTCCCGGGCCTGCACCAATGAAATATAATTTTGACATGTTCATTTCCTCCTTGATTTGTTGTTGGTTGTTAGAAAAACTGCCTACTGCCAACCGCTAACTGCCAACTATTTTTTAACAGCTGTAAAAATAAAAATAGGACTCATAGGTTCATACAAATGGTAATGTCCCAATTTCTTGAGCCGATTGATTTGCATTTGGAAGCCTTCTAGGTCAAACGGACGGCCTTCAAATTCTTTGACGATTTCGCCCGTCGTTTCTACGGTCACTGCAGTGAGCACGAGTTTCCCACCTACTGGAAGCAAAGCTTCACAGCGATTCAGTATTTCATGCATATTTCCAGAAGAACCGCCGATGATAATCACATCTAGCTGATTTGGCAAAGCATCCATAGCTTCTGGTGCGGTACCATGAATGGTCTCTATATTTCCACAACCAAAATGATCCGCATTTTTATGAATCAGTTCGATGCCTTCCAGATTTCTTTCAATGGAGTACACTTTCCCTTCCGTCGCACAAAGAGCAGCTTCGATGGAAAGTGAACCTGTACCAGCACCGATGTCGGCTACTTGATCTGTAGGCTGAATGCCGGCTTTTACCATCACCATGGCCCGAATTTCTGCCTTGGTCATCGGTACTTTTCCCCGAATAAATTCCTCGTCTTTGATACCAAATTGCATTTATCCTATCACCACCATAACGGATTCACCAAACCCTGAAAGAGTGGTCAACTCCTTCAAGGTAGAACCAGCGATATGCTGATTCTCATAAGAAATATGTTCCGAGGCATAGGCTTTCGTTTCCTCTGGCCATCCCTGCTGAATCAAGTACTTGGCAATGTATGCCGGATTCTGTTCATGATCCGTCAAGAAAGCCAACTTTCGGCCTGCCTCATAGCGGGTATCCGCTTTGTCTGGCATGCGGCCATGGAAACTAAGCCACTGCGCTCCCTGCCAGGGTTCTTGTATCAGACAAAATGCTGCCTGTACAGAAGAAATACCCGGAATCACTTCCAAAGGATGGGAAGGAAATCGTTTTTTCAGCCAAGGAAGCAAGCTATAATAGCCCGGATCCCCACTGACCATGACCACCACATCATCCTTTTCGAGCACCTGCTCTAGCCAGTCTGCCAAGAGAGACAATTTTCCTGTAATCGGATAGGTTTCCTGTCCTTCTTTGGCATAATCAGCTAGAGCGCGATGACCGCCCACCAAGTAATGGGCCTTTTCAATCGCTTGTAAGGCTTTGGGCAAAATATAGTCCCGATTTCCTGGACCAATGCCAGCTACAATTAATGTATGCTCCATTTTTCCTCTTCCAAAATCTCCTTTGCATGACTGCTGACAGCTTGAATCGTGCCATCCATGGCCGCAAAAATCACGCCAATCTTGGCTTTACCAAAAATGTAGCGTTCCGAACGCACTTGTGCCCGTTCCGCCATCTGTTGATAAATACAATCCAGTCCTTCCCGATGCACAATGGTCGCCGCTCCATCGGTGGTGGTGCAGCACATAATTTCTCGTACCACATCGGTGGAGGCTCCATTCATGGCCGCATAGGCCGCCATGGTCTCCATGCGCCCATCACTATTTCTATTATAAGTATGGAAACTACCGGACGCCACTTTCACCAATTTCCCCATGTGACCGATAAGAAGCATTTTGGTAAATCCACCAGCCACGGCCTGCTCCATCATGAAACCAATGAAATTACTGGTCTCCATGATGGCATCTTTCGGAATGCCCATGGACAAAGCAGCTCGTTCTCCGATACGGCCCGGGCAAAGCACTGCCGTTCGCATGCCGCTAGCCCAAACTACAGAAACCTGAGGTGCCAGTGATTTCTTATAGGCTTCTTCACTCATCGGCTTGACAATGCCGGTGGTTCCCAAGACGGAAATACCACCCATGACACCCAAAGTGGGATTTAACGTCTGCTTCGCCAGTTCTTCGCCTTTTGGAATCGACACGGTCACAATGCAACCCTGATCTTTGTCCACCAAGTCTTCATATACATAGCGCATCATAATCTGCGGCCCTGGATTGATGGCCGGTCTCCCTACTTTCACCTGAAGTCCTGGCTTCGTCACGGTGCCGACGCCTTTGCCTGCTTTCAAAACAAGTCCTGGCGTATCCGTCAATTCCACCCTCACCACAATAGCAGTCCCATGGGTACAATCCACATCGTCCCCGCCATCTTTCAAACAAGTGGCCGTCCCCACTCGTCCATGGGCTTCAGCAGATTCGACCGGAATCGTAAGCTCTGTCCGCTGCGGAGAAAGTACAGTCACATGTTTCGGAAATTCTCCTCGAATCGCAAGAAGTGCCGCCTTCATAGCCCCCGTCGCCGTGGCTCCCGTGGTATGACCTTCCCTAAGCGTCTTCCCTATCATTTCCTCTGGTTTCATAACTCCTCCTCTCAGTTAGCAGTAGGCAGTAAGCAGTTTGCAGTTTTCTGTCTAACACCAACCACCAACTATCATCTAATGGCTCAATTAGCAGCCTGCAGCAGACATTTTTCTGCCAACTGCCTACTGCTAACTGCCAACTATTACCGATAATTCACAAATTGCAAATCTGCCGGCACATCCTGTTGTTTCAAGAACTGGATGCATTCCTGCAGGCAATCTTTATCTTTGCTGCTGACTCGCACTTCGTCCCCATTGATCTTGGCAGCCACCTTGATTTTGGATGCTTTGACACGCTTCACGATGTCCTTTGCCATATCGGAGGAAATGCCATTTTGGAGTTCCAATACCTGACGAACTGTACCACCTGCGGCAGCTTCTTTCTTCTGTTCTTTGATATTTTTCAAAGAAATACCGCGTTTCACCAGTTTGCCATGAATGATGTCTTTCACCAATTTCAGTTTGAAATCATCATCACCAATGAGGGTAATCTTATCACCGTCCAGGGTGACGGAACTCTTGCTGCCTTTGAAATCATAGCGGGTGCCAATTTCCTTGGACGCCTGGTTCACTGCATTGGCCGCTTCTTGTAAATCGGTGCGACATACTACATCGAAAGAATAATCTTTTGCCATAATGTTGACCTCCTGATTGTCATGCTGGTAAAGTTAAGAATCGGTATGATTTCGCTAGAGGTTATAGGTTACTCAAGGTTCTCAGGTTTCTAAGGTTGCTCAGGGTTCCTGAATGTGCCGGCAGACGATAGCATCATCAGCTCATTCGAGAAACCTTTAGAACCTTTAGAACCCTTACCATCAGCAGAAATTATCCCATATTTCACCTAACTGAATGGCATTGCCTAATTGGGGGATAAAGAGAAATGTTGTTGGTTGTTGGTGATTGGTTCCAAACAACAAGCAACCAACAACTAACAACATTTCCCTATTCGATTGATACATACATTTATATTTTACCATACTTGCCTATGTAATATTTCAACTTTTTGGAAATAGTTGACGATTAATAGTAGGCAGTTGGCAGTCACTAGGGATTCGTGCATCTAACATCAGCCGTCATTTTGCTTGACCGTATTTGTGCTTGACGTAGAAATCTAACTCATATCATGATTCCCTAACCCCTAGTTACTAGCCCCTAATCCCTTTTCTGCGTCTGTAAGCCCTTATCGCTAGTGCTGCTAAGATTTCTCCACTCAGGGACACAAATTCATTTATTTCTGCAATATCACTCTGTACAAATCGGACCGGTCGAAATGACGATTGTGGCTAGTTCCAAAGAATGAGTCTCTCCCCACTGCCAACTGCTTACTGCTAACTGCCTACTATTTTTGAAAATTATTCTTAAAAAAGAGTGGAAATCTAAAGTGTCATTCAGTATAATAAGAAAAGGTAAATATATAACTTTTATTTCCATAAGAGCTCATATATTGTGTATACTATATCATCACTTAGCTGAAAGGAAGGTATCATTATGCCGCTCGTAGGAACTACTGAAATGTTTAAGAAAGCATATGAAGGCCATTATGCCATTGGTGCTTTCAACGTGAACAACATGGAAATCATCCAGGGTATCATGGAAGCTGCCAAAGCGGAACAGTCTCCTGTGATTCTCCAGGCTTCTGAAGGAGCTAGAAACTATGCTGGTCAGGAATACATTGCGGGCCTGGTCAAGATTGCCCTGCAGGATTATCCAGAAATCCCAACGGCCCTCCATTTGGATCACGGTTCTTCTTTTGAAATTTGCAAAGCTTGTATCGATGGCGGTTTTACTTCTGTCATGTATGATGGCTCCAAGCATTCTTTTGAAGAAAATGTGAAGGTCACCAAGCAGATTGTAGAATATGCCCATGACAAAGGCGTTGTGGTAGAAGCTGAACTGGGTCGTCTGGCTGGGGTGGAAGACCTGGTGAGCGTCGATGCGAAAGATGCGATTTTCACCGATCCTGATCAAGCCGCTGAATTTGTGGAACTCACTGGTTGTGATTCCCTGGCTATCGCTATCGGTACCAGCCACGGGGCTTATAAATACAAAGGCGACCCTTATCTGGACTATGAAAGACTGGAAAAAGTCGGGAAACTCCTGCCCAATTACCCGATTGTACTTCATGGTGCTTCTACGGTCATTCCGGAATTTGTAGAAAAATGCAACAAGTACGGTGGCAAAGTCCTCGGTGCAAAAGGTGTACCAGAAGATATGCTCCGCAAGGCTGCTACTATGGCCGTTTGCAAAATCAATATTGACACCGATATTCGCCTGGCTATGACCAGTGCCATTCGTGAAGCCATGGTGAAAGACCCATCCAACTTCGACCCGCGGGGCTATCTGAAACCAGCTAGAGAAGCAGTAAAACAGATGGTCATGCATAAGATTGAAGCAGTGGTTGGCTCGGCGCATACGATTTAGTTAGCAGTTGACAGTTGACGGTTGACGATACGTTGTAAATGACAATAAAAAAGAACATCCATGATGATGGTAAATCATTGTGGATGTTCTTTTTTGTTGTGTAAGGGTTCTCAGGGTTCCCGCTCCGTTCGAGCGAAGCGAGGGCCCTTCATTTTTTATCGCCCCCATTGGGGGAGATGCCGAAGGCAGAGGGGGGCAGCTCTAGCGGTATGAAATACTATGTTTCTCCTATCACACTCGGTGCCGCCCGCACCTAGCGCTAAACAGGTATATATTACACATTTCACGTTAGGAGCGAACATTCCCAAATACGCATGATATGTTCATAATGAAGTATACCGCTGGTGCAACCCCCTCTTTTATTCTCCCCCGACGGGGGAGACAAGACGCTGGAATTTCATTTCGCAGAAGTCAAATATGCTAAATAAATTCCCGCTATTTCTAGCCGCCTATACCTTCTTATTTCATGCTGTATATCATATCGCTAGTGTGAGCTATCCCCTGCTTTATTCGCTTCGCTCATACGCTATCCCCTTCCAAAGGAAGGGGATCCTTGTATCTTGAACCGCTAATTTCCATTGTCCTGCCACCGCTATAGAACCCTAAAATACACGCTTCAGATCCATGCTCCTCTAACCAAATCACCGCCACAGACCCCTAGTCACCAGTCACTAGTCACCAGCCACCAAGTTTCCCTTTTTCTTCTGTGCTTCATAGAGACTATAATATTTCCCTTTCTTTTCCATCAAAGCTTCATGATTCCCCGATTCGATGAGGCGGCCTTGGTCTAGGACGTAGATGCAGTCCGCATTTCGCACTGTAGAGAGGCGATGTGCGATGATGATGGTGGTGCGATTTTGTGCCAGACGATCCAGGGTTTCCTGGACTTTTTTCTCTGTTTGCGTATCCAACGCGGAAGTGGCTTCGTCAAAAATGACCACTGGCGGATTTCTGAGGAAAACACGGGCAATGGCGATACGCTGTTTCTGTCCGCCGGAAAGTTTCACGCCTCGTTCCCCCACTTTGGTCTGGTAGCAATTCGGCAGTTCGTGAATAAATTCATCTGCTGCTGCCAGTTTTGCGGCTTGCTGAATTTCTTCTGGTGTCGCATCTTCTTTGCCATAGGCAATGTTATCTGCGATGGTATCGCCAAAAAGGAAAACGTCTTGCTGCACAATTCCGATTTTTCGCCGCAAATCCTGCTGGCGGAAATCGGACAGACGATGACCGTCCAAGGTGATAGAACCTTCGGTAGGTTCATAGAAACGAAGAAGCAAGCTGACCAAGGTACTTTTCCCTGCTCCTGTTTCTCCTACAAAAGCCACCGTTTTTCCTGCGGGGATTTCAAAATTCAAATGATGCAAAATAAGGCGATTTGGATCGTAACCGAAGGACATATCGTGGAATACAATATCCCCTTTCACCTCTTTCAGCTGCACCGGATGGGGCGGGTCCTGGATGGCCGGTTCAGTGTGCATGATTTCTTCAAACCGATGGAAACCGGCCATGCCACGCTGATACATTTCTGTCAAAATGGTGAGGCGGAAGACGGGCCGCATGAAGATATTCACATACAGCAGGAAAGCTACGAAATCGGACAGGGTAAGCATTTTATCGTTAATCATATAGCCGCCAGCTAAGATGACCACCACATTGATGAAATTGGTGAAAAAGTTGATGCTACCAGAGAAATAGGCCACCAATTTGTTGGACGCAAATTTCGTATCTCGCAGTTCTAAACTTTTTTCAATGAAACGCTGTAATTCAAATTTTTCCTGTGCAAAGGCTTTCACCAGACGAATACCAGAGAGACTTTCTTCCACCCGAGCACTGACTTCCCCCGCTTTGGCCCGATTCCGCCGAAAAGCGGTTTTCATTTTGGTATTCATTTTTACAGTATGAATACTTTTCGCAATAAGCAAAATCCCGATAAGAAGTGCCAATTTCCAATTCATCACCAGCATGATCACCAAGGTGCCTGCCATGATGACACCGCAAAGCAATACATCATTTGGTCCGCGGAAAGAGAGTTCACTGATTTCCGACACATCGCTGGTGATACGAGATAGGAGCTGCCCCGTCTTTTCATTGTCGAAATAGTGAAAAGAGAGCTTTTCAATGTGAGCAAATAAATCTCGCCGCATATCATGCTCAATAGACGCACTCATCACGTGACCGTAGTACTGCACCGCATAGGAAATGGCGAAGTTCAAAATATACAACAGCAGCAATACCACAGAACCAATCAGCAGCTGATGCATATCATGATCGGGCAGTACTTTGTTAATTAAATCGCGCACCACTACAGGAAATATCAAATCCAGCCCCGCCATAGCAAAGGTGCCCACAATGACACCGATAAGCATGGTCATATAGGGTTTGTAGTATTTCATAAAACGTTGTATCATAGTTCCTCACATAGAGTGGTTGTCACTCTTGAATAAATTGGTTAGCAGTAGGCAGTTAGCAGTTGGCAGTCGACCATCAACTGCTAACTGCCTGCTGCATACTGCTAACTATTCTTCCCTATCCCAAATATGCAACCGATAAGCGCCTAGCAAATTTCCTTCTGACGTGACCGCCGGGACTTCGATGCCTGCCACGTAGCGTCCATCGTCGGAAATGGCGACTGCTTGGGTGGGGCCCTTGGTATGATAACTGTTCAGCAAACTGCCATCGGTCAGGCTCACTACGGAAACACCATGGGCTTCGTAGTTGTGCTGCCGCACATTTCGTCCCAAAGCGAGAGCTGCTACACCAGGAGCCAACGCAATTTCCTCAATTTCTGTGGGCGCCTGGTACCGGAAGTGATAATTTCCATCCAAATCAAACAGGTACAAACTATTTCCAGAAGGATGCATGACTGGGGCGGGGAGCTGCCAGTTTTCTCGGTTGAAGGTATTGATGGTACCAAAGACCACCCCTTCGGGACAAATCAGTGCATCCCGTCCGGCCGCATTGTAATAGCTTTGTCCCACTTTCATAAGGGTGGAAATATCTCGTCGCCAGATCAAATGCCCCTCTTTATCCATCAGGAATCCGCGACCGTCACTTGCCATAGCCGCCAGGTATTCTCCATCGGCAGAAAAGGAAAGGCCGTTTCGGATGGTGGTGGTACCAAAGGTGGGCATCGGCGGGATCGATTCTTCGGACACCAATTTCCCAGTGGTCGCATCCAGCACATACACATTTTTATGATACACAATATCTTCTGTCTTGGATTTATCGTAATTGGCAGTGGCAAAGGCGTAGCGATTGGTCTTTTCTCCCAACGCGCCACAGTTCACCCAGGCATCCATATTTCCTTCTGCTGGATAGCGCCAATTCTCGTGGCCCTCTTGGTCAAAGGAAATAATCCGGCTCACGTAACCTCTTTGTCCATCGGCCATCACGGTGAATCGGTAGAAGATGGCATACACATTTCCTTTGGTATCGTTGGAAATATGAATGGCTGTCGGTTCTGCCTGAATTTCCGCTTCATAGCCGATGAGAGACTTGCCCTGGAACGTCCATAGCACATTGCCATTGCTCAAATCCATGGCATACAGGGTGCCATCAGGACTTTTTTCTCCCGCATAGACCATTTTTTCATCCTGACTGATCGCGATGCCTCGAATCAGCCCAGTGCCCACCGAATGAGACCAGAGCTCAGACCCGTGTTTGTCAAAATGAATGAGCTCTCCATTGGCAGTCCCCACGAGCCACCCGCCATCGGATTTCACATAGAGCACCTCGCCTCCATCAAATCCCATACGATCGTAATTGCGCCCCGCCATTTCTCCTAAGGAAATCACATGGGCTGCGCCAGAGTCGGCGGTATTCCAAATCTGCCAAGGCGTCTTACTCCCCGTGAGCCAGAGCAAAGCGAGCCAAGTCAAGGCGAAGAGGGTAAATACCCATATCGTTTTAAATCGTTTCATCGAACCTCCCCTTTGGGAAATGCGTAATGCGAAGTGCGTAGTGCGTAATGTTGGTAGGGGTGCATCAATTCATATAGCACCCCTTTTTATATGGTTATTATTTTGCTGATTCCTGTATCAAACATGGATGTGCATATCATACGGTCAAGGTTATAAAGGTTATGATAAGGTTATGTGATTCCGATAGTTTCATAACTCTTTATAACCTTTTATAACCTGGTGGTATAAGAAATTTTGGTTTGTTGAAAAGAAGTATTCTGCAGAATAATAAGCTTATATCATTTGCGACGCTTCCAAATTTTGTGCGTCGCCACCTTCATTACGCACTACGCACTTCGCATTACGCACTCTTCCAACACTTCGTTGACCTCACAAATATAATTTCGTCCAATCATACACCACCCGAAGGGCGCCGAAGTAGAAGCCTTCTTTGGAGAGCAAGAAAAGGATTTTGCTCAATCCGCAACCTAGGGTCACTAGCAGGAAGCAGAAGCAGGCTGCTTTTTCTTTGTCATTCCATCGCTCGCCCTCTTTTCCTTTCGCCAGAAATAGTCCGCGACTGATGACGGAAAGAGCTAACGTAGATGAACGCCTTAGGCATCGGGCCAGGAGGGGTTTAATCATATAGGGAATATGAGCCAATACTTGGTGCCGTCCTTTTTCGCTGCCACTTCTAAGTTGCAAGGCCACCATGACTTCTCCTGCTTCCGCTGCGAGGACCGGGAAGAAACGAATGGCTGTGACTAGCATGAACGCCGCTTGGGGGGATAAGTGCCAAGCGGTCAGTCCTTTCAACAGTTGCCGGGGATCACTGGTCCAGCAAACCAGAAGTCCCAGGATAATCATGGAAACGGTTCGCATCCCTTGGATGGCCCCATAAATGATGCCTTCTCGATAAATGTAAAGCCCATTGGTCAAGGCGCCCAGCACAGGAAAGTCAGGAGAAATCAGTGTCAAAAGAGGGGTTCGTGGATTCTGTGCAAAGAATAAAGCCTGACTGGCAATGGAACCCCACAATCCCAATAGAATAAAAATCGCCAACACCCGCCATTTGTAGAGTGGCGTTTTCCCTAGGAAATGAAGCACTAAGGTTCCTGTGAAGAGTATAAATAAGGTACGCGAATTATCTACAATAATCATCATCATGGCATAGAGAAAGAGGAAAGATAATTTCGTCCGCCCATCCAGCTCGGTGAGAAAGGAATGACCATCGCCCCCTTCCCAAAGTTGTCTATAGGACATGGGCCATCACCTCCTTGATGGAAACGCAAGGTTCGATTCCCAGTTTTTCGGAAAGAAGTAGCATAGGCGGAATCGCCAAGCCCCCTTCCAATAGAAGGTCTCGATTGCTGAAAATATCATGGGCACTTCCATGAGCCAAGAGCCGTCCTTCTTTTAAAATCAAAATCTGGTCCGCCAATTCGGTAGCCAGTTCTATATCATGGGTACAGAAGAAAACGGTCCGCCCTTCAGAGGCCGCAAAGAGCAAGAGTTCCTTAATTTCCTGTAAGCTCTTCTGGTCCTGCCCCGTAGTCGGTTCATCGAGCAGCAATAAATCACTATCTTTTCGTGCCAGCATGGCCCCAAAGACTACGCGAAGTCGTTGCCCTTTAGACAAGGCCAAGGGGAAATCATGACGATAGTGTCGCAAATGGAGGCGAGTCAGTAGATGTTCCTCTTCCTCAGCGGTCAACGATTTATTATTCCAAGATAATTCTTCTTCCACCGAATCGGTGAGCAACATCAAATCCGCTTCCTGCCGCATGTAGCCGATATGGTGCCGTTGCTTTTGGGCTGGTTTCCCAAGCAGGAGAATTTCCCCTTCGGACGGTGCATCCAGACCAGAGAGCAAATTCATCAAAGTCGATTTCCCAGCCCCATTGAATCCCATGAGGGCGTTGATGGTTCCTTTACGAATTTGGAAATTAACACCATGCAAGGTTTCCTCTTTGGCCCCTTCATAGCGATAATGTAAACTTTTCCCTTCTAGCACCACCGGTGTGTCTATCCTTTTTTCTTTGACCGCCACATGGAACGCCAAAGAAAGACCGGCTTGCTTGATTTCCTGTGCCACCTCTTCTACGTGACCAGAAATTTTCGGCAGTTTGAGCAGCCGGGCCAATTTCACTGCTTGCGGTTCTCGAAGGCCATAGGCTTCCGTATCACCTAGAGCATTCCAGGCATCTTCCGTTTTTCCATCAAAAATAAATTGCCCTTCATACATGCAGCAAAGCCTGGGGAAATAGCGGGCCAATTCATTCACGCGATGTTCCACCACCAGAATAGTCATATGGTCTTCTTTGTTTAAGGAAACCAGAAGTTCCAGGAAATCCTTCACCCCTTGCGGGTTCATCTGGCTCACTGGTTCATCCAAAATCAAAAGCTTCGGATGGGTCACCAGAATCGAGGCCAGCGCCAACCGTTGCCGCTGCCCGCCAGACAAGGCATGAATACTTCGTTCCTCAAAGCCTGAAAGGCCGACTTTTTCCAACGCCACCTTCACTTCTTTGGCGATGGTGTCCGCCTCTTCGCCTCGATTTTCCAAAGCAAATCCCACTTCGTCCGCTACGGTCATAGCAAAGAGCTGGTCATCGGGCGTCTGGTACACCGTCCCAATCCAAAGGCCAATATCTTCGGGAGACATGGTGCGAAGATTCATGCCATTTAGCAAAATGTCGCCGGTCAAATGGCCTTCTTCCTCATCCAAAAGGCCGGTGATGGCTTTGATGAGGGTCGATTTCCCGCAACCAGACCGCCCCGCAATGAGCACCATTTCCCCTTCATCAATGGATAATTGCACGTGCTGCAAGGTGTCCTTATGGCGAGACAAATACCGACAACACAAATCTTTTATTTCCAGCATCATGATCCCATCACCTGCTTCAAACGACTTCCGATTTTATAGCCCATCCAGCTGCCTAAACTGCTGTAGAGCAACCCATTCACAATCATGTACAGGCCGATAAACCAATCCGCATAGTAGAGGCGATAGAAAAACATGAGCTGTTCCATATTGATAAAGGTAATGCCCGCATCGCAGCAACCAATGAGGAAGGAAATCCCCGCCGCATAGAGAGGCGATACGTCCTGTTTCCGATAAAATCCGACCAACCAAAGTGCCACTTCGATGAGAACCACAGAAGTAGCGCAAAGCAAAATGCCCACCGGCGTCACGCGGCCAAAGAGCACTGCCGATAGCAGCCAACGCATGAGGAAAAAGAGAGCCGCCACGCCGGGTTGACGAAATAGAATCAAAAGGGCCATCAAGAGCAAATATTGCACCACCCCTGAGAGAAGGCCAGTCACCAAACCGGAGAAAGGTCCCAGGATCACATGAAGGAAATCCCCCAAAAGGGTCACTGGCACTACCACGCCGCCAAAAGCCAAGGCCGCAAAGAGCGAGACCGTGATGTCCCCTTTTGCTCCGATATGCAGGATGCATCGTTTCAATCGACCAATGGAAAGAGCCACGGCCGCCACACTGAACAAGGCGAATCCCAACGTTACCAGTCCCACGCTCCGCTTCTTCACCACGTGCAAAGGAATTTCTGTGGTCTTCGCTGCTTCTCCATCTTGCAAGGTAATGCGGAGGCTGTATTCCCCTTCAGAAATAGAAAAAGGATCCACGTATAGCGGCAGCACGGCGGTCTGTAATTTATTTCCTTGTAGTGCCAAAGCCGCTTCCGTGGCCGTACTATCTCGATTTACATGGCCTGATTCATCCGGCGCTGCCAAAAGGCCGGGCCGCACTTCACCACTTTCCCTATCGATCAATTCGGCAGTGAAATGCAAGGTCCGGGTATCTTTCTTCGGATTTCTCATGTCCAACAGCAAGTAGGTATTGGGCTGGGCCAATATGGCATCCCAATCCACTCCGTGGCCGCCGGTCAAGCGATTTTTCATATTTTCCAGCGTCACATCCGGCACTACCAGGGTATCTTTCTCCTGCCGGGCATCTCGCTCGCCGTCCTCATTGACCGGCATCATGACCGCCTGGATATACCAAGAATCGGCAAGCTTCTTCTCTTTCGAGGGAGCTTCGAGTTCCGGTGCTCCCACCTGGAATGAAAGAATTTGCTTCTGCGAGCCGTCCATGCAGTCCATAGAAACAGGCATTTCGTAGGAACCGGGCTGAGCATTGTCGGGGCAGACTATGGGAATGGCCTTGAATTGCTCGCCGTAATGAGCGGGCAAGGTCCAGTGCATCTGCACTTGATTTCCCTCCACTTGCCAACCCTCACCGGGAATCGCCCGGAATCCGTCTGGCAGGGTGACGGAAATATCCGCCCCTTCCGCTTCGTCGTGATTGAAATTTTGCACGCTCACATATAAGAGCTGGGTGCTTCCCGGATGGGCGTCTTCCGCTTTTCCTGATGCGCTGTAAGGAAAAGCCGCTGTCAGCACCGCTTCTCCCTGGCAATTCGCCGGGAAAAGGATGGCAAAAAGAAGACAAATGGTACAAAGAAATTGATAAAACATAGAACCTCGCATTTGGGTGACTGGGTAAGTAAGTTTACACCTTATTTATCGCCCCCGTTGGGGGAGATGCCGTAGGCAGAGGGGGCAGCTCTAGCGGTATACTTCGCTATGTGCATGATTGCGTACTCGGTGATGCCCGCTCCTAGCGGAATCCGTCATTTCGGCCGTTGGAATTTGTGCAAAACGAAACAGACGATATACATAGAATTATGTCCTTGAGTAGAGAAATCTCCTTAGCAATAGCAATAGCAGTAACAGTTCAAAGGCAGAACAGGGTTTAGGGGTTAGGGTTTAGGGGTTAGGAAATAATGATACCTTCATTAAGCCCTTACCGCTAGTGCTGATGAGATTTCTCCGCTCAGGGACACAATTCATTTCATTACCATTTCATCATCAAGCACAAATAGGATCGGTCAAAATGACGATAGAGCAAATACCGCTAACTGCCTACTGCCAACTGCTGACTTTTGACCACTAACCGTTTCTTAAAATTATACAAAAAAATCGACGATTTCTCAAGGAAAGTTAGCAGTAAGACCGCAAGCAGTTAACTGTTAATCATTAAAATTCGTGGCGCTTCCAAATTTTGTGCGCCGCCACCACCACTCCTCACTCCTCATTCCTAACTCCTAACTACAAGAAAAGCGGCAAACAGCAAAACCGCCTCCCGCCATACACACACGAAAAAAGAGTCCGTGAATTTCTTCACAGACTCCTCTATGGTCTTCCTTATTCTTCAACAGTCTTGGTTACAACCTGTTTGCCTTTATAGAAACCGCATACTGGGCATACATGATGAGGTTTTTTCAGTGCATGGCACTGTGGGCATTCCACAAGACCCGGAACAGTCAGTTTCCAATTTGCACGTCTCTTATCACGACGGGATCTAGAACTTTTTGTCTTCGGAACCGGCATTTCTAGCACCTCCTTACCTATCGGCCGTTATGCCGTTATAGTCATTTCACTGCATGGCAGCGCTCTAATGAACTTAGAGAAAATTATCAACTTCAATATTGTACAAGCTATCGGGGGTTTTGTCAAGCTTTTTTCGTTGAGTTAATAACCGCCTGTACTGATAAAATGCGTAATGCGAAGTGCGTAGTGCGTAATGAAGGTGGCGGCGGCACAATTCATATAGCCGCCGCAAATTACAAATAAAGGTACGAGATTACTGGAATTGCATAACCTTATATAACCTTTATAACCTTGAACATAGCGATATATGAATTATGTTTGATTTAGGAGTCAGCAGGATAATAACCCATAAAAAATAGATATTGGGGCGCTTCCCAATACTGATGCGCCCCTTCCTTCATTACGCACTACGCACTTCGCATTACGCACTCTACTCTTCCACCATGCCTATCCCTTGAATCACCATCTGCTTCTCGTCCTTCCTCATATGGAAGAAACGATACACATTGGCGGCAGCCCGTTTATTCATGCCCGGCACTTGGGCCAGTTCTTCTTCGCTGGCTTTTCGCATTTCATCCAGGGAACGGAAGGCATGCCAGAGGGCATTTCGGCGATTTGGGCCGATGCCTTCGATGTGGTCCAGCACGGATTCGGTATTTCTTTTATTCGTCCATTTCCGATGATAGGTGATGACGAATCGATGTGCTTCGTCTCGGATGAATTGCAAGAGTTGGAGGGCTGGTTCGTGATGGTCTAGGACAATGGGATCTTCGCTGCCTTCCACGTAAATTTCTTCGATACGCTTGGCGAGACCGATGACAGGCGTATCGCAACCAGCAGCACGAATGACCGGAATGGCGGCATGCATTTGCCCCAGCCCCCCATCGAGGACGATGAGATCCGGCGTGGGCCAATCGGGATGATTGCCATAGCGGCGGCTCATAACTTCTGCCATGGATTTGAAATCGTCGGCGTGGCCCTGGGTGGTTTGAAGTTTGAATTTCCGGTATTCTTTTTTCGCCGGACGGCCGTGTTCAAAGACTGCCATGGAGCCTGTAGTTTCGGCCCCTTGGTTATGGGAAATATCGAAACACTCCATCCGTTCCGGAAGCCTTGGCAAATCCAACAATTCTTTCAGCTTCTTCACGGCGCCCTGCTCGCGAGCGTCCTGATACTCCCACTGCAGTTTCTTGTCGGACAAATATTTCCCTGCATTGGCTAGGGCCATATCTTTCAGGCGACGCTTGAAGCCTCGTTCCGGTACCACCAGCTTCACCTCACTGCCTCGGAGTTTCGTGAGCCACGCAGAAAGGAGTTCACTTTCTTCCAAGGCCACGGGCAGGATAATTTCTTTCGGCACCGACGTGGAATTAGCCCCATAGAAATCGCGAAGAAAGGCAGTCAGAATTTCATCATCTGTCTCAGATGCACTTTCCGGGATGGAGAAATTTTCTTTTCCCACCATGCGACCATAGCGGATGTAAAACACTTCTAGTCCCGCATGACTGCCCTCGCGAGCCAGTCCCACCACATCAAAGTCCCCTTCATTGGACACGATGTGCTGCCGCTGCTGCACGCTCTGAATGGCCCGAATCTGGTCTCGATATTTCGCGGCTGCTTCAAATTGCATGGCTTCCGAGGCATCCATCATTTTCTGGGTGAGCTCCTTCACCAGGCCTGTGCTTTTTCCTTCAAAGAGGTCGCACACGGTTTTCACATCTCGATCGTAGTCGGCTTTGGAAATATGACCAAAACAGGGTGCACTGCACAGATGCAAGTGGTATTGCAAGCAAGGACGCGGCACTTTCATGGACCGGCACGTGCGGATGGGATAATACCGACGGAGAAGGCTTAGGGTCTGCCGCAGGCTGGTCACATCTGTGAAAGGGCCGAAATATTTCGCTCCATCATCACGGCGAATATTTCTCGTCACAAAAATACGAGGCCAATCTTCCTTCACCGTGAGTTTCACATAGGGATAGGACTTGTCATCTCGAAGGGAAATATTGTACTTCGGATGGATTTCCTTAATCAGATTGCACTCCAAGATGAGAGCTTCCATTTCGCTGCCGGTCATGGTGATGTCCAGGTCGTCGGCGTGACGAATCATGGCCGCCACTTTTGGCGACCGATTCTTGTCCTCCCGCACGTAGGAGCGGACCCGATTTTTCAGGTTCTTCGCTTTCCCTACGTAAATAATTCGCCCGTCTTTGTCTTTCCATCGATACACCCCGGGCGAATCAGGCAGGGCTTCGACTTTCGCTTTGATTTTATCGTTTACGGCTATCATAAAGTACCATTGAATCCCTTTATTTGAAAAAGTGCGTAATGCGGAGTGCGGAGTGCGTAATGGTGGCCGGCGAGCGCGCCGAATTGCTTTTATAACAGTTGATTCAAATGGCACAAAGTTCGTTTCTATAGGCTCGCCGATTTTTCATATGCACGCGCTGTTGTTAGTTATTGGTTTTTGGTTGTTGGAAAAGTGAACAAAGCACTATCCTTTAGCCCCCTTCCTTTGGAAGGGAAGGGGGTAGCGTAACGAGCGAAGTGAGTGCAGTGGGGGATAGCTCGCACTAACGACATGCAAGAAGCAAAGCGCTGCACATGTTGGCGTCCTGCTCTAGCGGTAAACAGGCTTTTCACTAGCCGTTTTATCTGGACGCCTTAACATATTGTATCATATTTCATTTATATCGCTAGTGCGAGCTATCCCCCCTGCCCCCCTTTCAGTGAAAGGGGGGTAAAGGCTAGTACATGATAATTTGAATCATCAAGCCCTTACC
Organism: Paludibacteraceae bacterium; assembly: GCA_963597965.1. Lineage (GTDB taxonomy): Bacteria > Bacillota > Negativicutes > Veillonellales > Dialisteraceae > Dialister. The sequence goes on from CAVBRV010000005.1 coordinate 23,616, forward strand.
GCTATTGCTGCTAAGATTTCTCCACTCAGGGACACAAATCTATTTACTACTTTACAATCATCAAGCACAAATACGCCCGGTCGAAATGACGGCTCCCGCCAGCGTCAAATTTCCCTAGTCCCCAGCTACCAGTCACGAGTCACCAGTCACTAGCTACCAGATTTTTTCATCAAATTCTTTGTTCTCTCGATGACCGGCCACAGGTACTGTCCCGTATAGGACCGCTTCACCTGACAAATCTCCTCCGGCGTGCCGGTCGCTACCACTTCGCCGCCTTTGTCTCCCCCTTCGGGGCCCAGATCGATGATGTAGTCGGCGGTCTTGATAACATCCAGGTTGTGTTCGATGACCACCACCGTATTTCCCTGGTCCACCAATTTCTGCAGCACAATGAGGAGTTTGCGGATGTCTTCGCTGTGAAGGCCCGTGGTGGGTTCGTCCAGGATGTAGAGCGTGTCCCCTGTGCCGCGGCGCATGAGTTCGGTGGCTAGTTTCACGCGCTGGGCTTCGCCGCCGGACATGGTGGTGGCGGGCTGGCCCAGATGGATATAACCCAATCCCACTTCTTGGAGTGTCAGGAGTTTGCGGAGAATCTTGTCATGATTTTCAAAGAAAGGAATGGCTTCATCCACCGTCATATTCAGCACATCGGAAATATTTTTCCCTTTGTACCGCACTTCGAGCGTTTCTCGGTTGTAGCGAGCGCCGTGGCACACTTCACATGGTACGTACACGTCAGATAAGAATTGCATTTCTATCTTGATAATGCCGTCTCCGTGGCAAGCCTCGCAGCGGCCACCTTTGATATTGAAACTGAACCGCCCCGGTTTGTAGCCTCGCATTTTTGCTTCTGCGGTCTGGCTGAAGAGTTCCCGAATATCACTGAAAATGCTGGTATAGGTAGCTGGGTTCGACCGTGGGGTGCGGCCAATGGGCTGCTGGTCGATGTCGATGATTTTATCGATGTATTCCGCCCCTTCCATGGTGTCGTATTGTCCCGTCGCATAGGAGGTGTGATTTTTAATATTCGACAAGCCTTGAAATAGAATCTGATTGATGAGAGTACTCTTCCCAGATCCCGATTCCCCCGTGACCACGGTGAAAGCACCAAGCGGAATGGACACATTGATGTGCTTCAAATTGTGTTCCGAAGCGCCTTTGATGGTAAGGAATAGTCCATTTCCTTTGCGACGACTTTCTGGCAGAGGAATATATTTCTCCCCCCGCAAATATTGTCCCGTAATGGAATCTTTCACTTGCTTCACATCTTCCGGCGTCCCTTGGGCCACTACGTAGCCCCCGTTTTCGCCAGCTCCCGGTCCAATGTCCACCACCCAATCCGCGGTGCGGATGGTGTCTTCATCGTGCTCCACCACAATGAGCGTATTTCCTAAATCCCGCATGCCTTTGAGTGTGGCAAGCAATTTATCGTTGTCTCTTTGATGCAAGCCGATAGACGGTTCATCCAAAATGTACAGCACTCCCACCAGGCCAGAACCAATTTGCGTTGCCAGACGAATACGTTGAGCTTCTCCGCCAGACAAAGTGGAGGCCCCACGAGACAAAGTCAAGTAGTCCAATCCCACATTCACCAAGAAAGACAACCGACTCTTCACTTCGCGGAGAATCTGGTCCGCAATGATGGCTTCCTTTTCCGACAGCTCCACGGTGTCCAGGAAAGAGAGCAAATCCACCACCGGCATATCGGAGAGTTCGGCGATGTTTTTATTTCCTACCCGGAAAGCCAAACTTTCGGGACGGAGGCGAGCCCCATGGCAGACAGGGCAAGGCTTTTCGATGAGATAATTGGAGAGACTTTCTTTCATCTTCTCCGTCCAAGCTTCTTCGTAACGTCGCTTCGTCAGAGGCACCAAGCCTTCAAAAACTCGCTCATAGGTCTTCGTGTCGCCATCCATATTGGTGTATTGGAACCGCAAAAGTTCGGTGCCGCCGTATTCCAATTCATTCTGGGCTTCTTTGTCCAAATCGTCGAAACAAGCGTCCATGGAAAGACCTTTTGATTTCAGAAAAGCATCCAGCTGTTTGTAGAGCCAACTTTCCTTATTATAAGGAAATGGTTTGATAGCGCCCAAGCGGAAAGACAGGGTGTGGTCCGGCAGAATCCGCTTGAAATCCGCTTCCAGAGAAGACCCCAATCCCATGCAGGCCGGGCAAGCGCCGAAAGGGGCATTGAAGGAGAAAATACGGGGTTCTGGTTTCGGCAAGGAAATCCCGCAGTCCGGGCAGGCGAAATGGGTGCTGAACACCATATCTTCCCCGCCGATAACGGCACCCACCATCATGCCGTCTCCCAATTTCAACGCCGCTTCCACCGAATCGGTGAGCCGCTTGATGATGCCTTCTTTGATAATGATGCGGTCCACCACCACTTCGATGGTGTGTTTCTTATTCTTCTCCAGCTCGATGTCGTCGGACAGCGGCAGCACCGTCCCATCCACCCGGACACGGACGTAACCTTCCTTGCGAAGTTCTTCCAGAATTTTCTTCTGGGTTCCCTTCTTGCCGGTGATGACCGGTCCCAGAATCATGAGCTTCGTCCGTTCTGGCAAGGCCATCATGGCGTCCACAATCTGATCCACGGTCTGCCGCTTGATGGGCTTCCCACACTTCGGACAAAAGGCCCGACTCGCATGGGCATAGAGCATACGCAAATAATCATGAATCTCCGTCACCGTCCCCACCGTAGAACGTGGGTTATGACTGGTGGATTTCTGATCAATGGAAATCGCCGGGGAGAGCCCGGAAATTTTATCCACGTCAGGCTTATTCATCTGCCCGAGAAATTGACGCGCATAGGCAGAGAGGGATTCCACATATTTCCGCTGCCCTTCCGCATAAATGGTGTCGAAAGCCAGGGACGATTTGCCGGAACCTGATAGGCCGGTGAAGACAATGAGCTTGTTTCGCGGGAGCGTCAGGTCGATGTTTTTTAAGTTGTTCTGACGGGCTCCTTGTATGATGATTCCTTTTTCCATGTGTTTGTATATAATACCTTTCTTTGGTTTAGTGACTGGTGACTGGTGACTCGTGACTAGTGACTGGGATTAGTAGCTAGGGATTAGGAATTAGGGAAGTTAGCAGTTTGCAGTAGGCAGTTGGCAGTATTTTTTAAGGCCTTTCGTAGGATACCCGATACAGCACTGTCCTTTAGCCCCCTTCCTTTGGAAGGGGGGTAGCGTAACGAACGAAGTGAGTACAGCGGGGGATAGTTCACATTAGCGGTATGAAATGCTATGTTATTCATGCCGTGTCCTTATATCGTACATCTGGAGATGTATGCCGCTAGTGCAACCCCCTCTTTTATTCTCCCCCGACGGGGGAGACAAGGCGCTAGTAATGCTATCATTTTCTAACATTTCTCAAATACCGCCAACTGCCTACTGCTAACTGCCTACCTATAAAATATTATACTCCGCAGCGCTTTCCAAATTTGATGCACCGCCACCTTCATTACGCACTACGCACTTCGCATTACGCACTCAAATCTATATCCGTTTCTTGAATTGTCTATATATCCGTTTCTTCCCACTTTCCTGCCGCTTCAACGCATCCTCCGCCCTAGAGCCATACCGATCCGTCCAGAGCTGGCGCAGCTTCCCCAACTGGTCACGCCAACGAGCCGCCTCTTCAAATTCCAAATCTTTCGCGGCCCGTTTCATATTTTTCTCCGCATCCTTCATCTGCTGATAGACTTCCTCATCGGACCAGTCGTCGGTGGATTTCTTCTTTCCATACTCCGCCGGTTTCTCTTCGATTTTCGTCAAATCAATCAAATCCTTCACCCGCTTCTGCACGGTATGGGGCGTGATATGATGTTCCTTATTATAGGCCTCCTGGATAGAACGGCGGCGATTGGTTTCCTCAATGGCATATTTCATAGACTTCGTCACCCGGTCGGCGTACATAATGACGTGACCGTGTTCATTTCGTGCGGCCCGACCGATGACCTGGATCATGGACGTTTCGGAACGTAGAAATCCTTCTTTGTCCGCATCGAGGATAGCCACCAGCGACACTTCTGGCATATCCAGCCCTTCACGAAGCAGATTGATGCCCACCAGCACATCGAAAACGCCAGCTCGCAAATCACGAATAATTTCCGCCCGCTCGATAGTCGCCACGTCGGAATGCAAGTATCGCACCTTCACCCCTGCTTCAGTGAGGAAATCAGTCAGGTCTTCTGCCATTTTCTTCGTCAGCGTGGTGATAAGCACCCGTTCATGCACATCTTCTCGCTTGTGAATTTCGCCTAGCAAATCATCCATCTGCCCCTCGATGGGCCGCACTTCGATACTAGGGTCCAAAAGTCCGGTGGGTCGGATAATTTGCTCCGCCAAATTGGTCTGAACCCCCATTTCATAAGGGCCCGGTGTGGCCGACACGTAAATAATCTGATTGATTCGTTCTGTAAATTCATCAAAGGTCAGCGGCCGGTTATCCAGCGCCGAGGGCAGGCGAAAACCATAATCCACCAGTGTCCGCTTTCTGGATTGGTCCCCATTATACATCGCTCGCAGCTGGGGAATGGTGACGTGGGATTCATCGATCATGATGAGGAAATCTTCCGGGAAATAATCCAGCAGCGTGTACGGCGGCTCTCCCGGTGCCCGGTTCGACATATGGCGGGAGTAATTTTCGATGCCTGAACAGTACCCCACTTCCTGCATCATTTCCAAATCATAATTCGTCCGCTGCTCCAGCCGTTGGGCCTCCAGCAATTTATCCTGGTCCCTGAGTTCCTTCAATCGTCCCTGCAGCTCTGTCTCGATAGATCCCATGGCGCGCCGCAATTTATCGGAACTCGTCACATAGTGAGACGCCGGGAAGATACCGATGTGATTTCGCTCTGCCACCGTTTCCCCGGTGAGTACGTCAAATTCGGTGAGGGAATCGATTTCATCGCCAAACATTTCAATCCGCACGGCCACATTATTTTCAGACGCAGGAAATACATCAATCGTGTCGCCTCGCACCCGGAACGTATCACGGGTAAAATTCACATCATTTCGCATGTACTGCATATTCACCAATTTTTCCAGAATCTTGTCCCGCTCGATTTCCTCTCCTGGTCGCAGCGAGAGCCCCATGGTGCTGTAATCCTCCGGGTCCCCCAAACCGTAAATACAAGACACCGACGCCACGATAATCACATCCCGCCGCTCAAAAAGCGCCATGGTGGCAGAGTGACGAAGCCGGTCAATTTCTTCATTGCGAGACGAATCCTTCTCGATGTACGTATCGGTCTGGGGCACGTAGGATTCCGGCTGGTAGTAATCGTAGTAGGACACGAAATAATAGACCGCATTGTCCGGGAAGAAATCTTTGAACTCGCTCGCCGTCTGAGCCGCTAGGGTTTTATTCGGAGAAATAATCAAGGTGGGTCGCTGCACTTCTTCGATGACCTTCGCCATGGTAAAGGTTTTCCCCGTACCGGTGGCACCCAAAAGCACCTGGGCCCACTGGCCTTCGTTCAGCCCGTTTACCAAGGATGCCACCGCTTGGGGCTGGTCCCCTTTCGGCTGAAAGGGGGCTTTTAAGGTAAAGGGCGTGGCGGGTTCTATGTATTCTCGTTTGATTCGGCTGCGATCCATGGGTTTCTCCTTTGATTGGTCGTTGGTTGATTGTTGTTAGTTATTGGTTTTCTAACAGATATTCACGTTATCGATTTTTATCTATATTATAGTATATCATGGATGGCAATAGGGGAAATTGGGGTTTGGGGTTTGGGGTTTGGGGTTTGGGGTTTGGGG
>CAVBRV010000006.1:0-28802 GCA_963597965.1 Paludibacteraceae bacterium
TGAATAAAAATTCAAGAATCATTTCAAATAACGATTAAATCAGTGTTTCCCTAGTGGATGCTCGCTAATTCATACGCCCGATGTTTACTGCATATATGTCGTGAAATTTGACATTCAAGTGCAAAGAAATATGGGCTATTGTGCAGATTCCTTTACACTCACTGCTCCCAGTTGTTTGTTGTCGGTTGTTTGGCTCCAACAACTAACAACCAAGAGCAATGTCCAATCCAGCTTCTTTCTATTGAAAAAATGAATGAACGAGCAGCCATTATTTAGCAGACCAAGTGTATAGCCATTGTTGCAGCGTTTTCCAATTACTTCCCTGCCAAATAAGCTCTACCATTTTCTTGGCAAAAGAAGCCGACGTTCCCGCCGCCACTTTATGAATCAATTCTTCTTTATTAAAGGGACGATCCGGTGCTCCCGGCGGATGCAGCACTTCTTTTTCTAATGAGGTTCCATCTTTCCGTAAGGCGGTTACTCGAATCTGCCTCATTTCCTGCGACACAGGCGGTAAATCTTCTACCACATGAAACCGGGATTGCGCCACCAAGAAATCTTCCGGTGTCTTTTCCTTTTTGAACAACTCATCTTGCACATCTCCATAAGCCAGCACTTGCCAGGCGACAAACTCTATAGAAAATCGCCCCTGCTGCCCTGTCAGCGGCCTATGATAATGCAAGGATGTACTCTTTCCGGGCGGAAAATGAAACGTGATTTCCTGCACCTCATTCATCCGCAGTCCTTCTTGGTACAACGCCTTCACTGCCGCTATGCCTGTGATGGCGGCCGAACAATAAGGATGTTCCTTCATCCACAAACCAGGAGAAAGAATTTGTCCCGGCTTGAGCCACTGCTCTTGGAAATATCCTGCCGGGATTTCTTTCCCGCTTATGGTTTTGAGCCAGCCATCTTTGTTATTAAAAGCAGAGTCACTCGAAGTCAGCTCACAATCTTTCAAAAGGAAATAGGCCCATACCGCATGACTGGCAGCAAATCCAGCATGCAGTGGTTTCGTATCCGTCCCCGCTTCCAGCCCCAATCCACCGGACTGGGTAGCCCCTAAAGAAAGTAACTGTGCTGTCTCTCCTACGGATAATTTTTTCAATCGAGCAATAGCAGCCGCTGCTCCGATGGGCCCCAAAGTTGCCGTCGGGTGCCAGCCTTGTTTCTTATGGGCTGGATTGATGACCTTTCCCAGCAAGCCTTCCACTTCCGCCCCTGCTACATAGGCAGAAAAGAAATCCTTCTCCTCCGTTGCCTCCTCCGCCAAAGCCAGAAGCGCAGAAAAAATCACCGTACTGAAATGTCCCATCAAATTGGCCTGGGCATCATCCAGATCCAAATAGTGAGAAGCAAAGCCATGGAAAAAAGCAGCCTTTTCTGGTGAAGTTTTCCAAGAAAAACCAAGCATTGGGGTATTTCCCGGAACCTGCTGCAAGAATTGCGCCACCTTTTGCACTGGCTTTTCCTTCGTACCAGAAAAAGCAGCACCTAAATAATCGGCCAGGGCTCGTCGGCTTTGGATTTCCAAATCTGACCGCCCTGCTATATCTGTCTGGAGAATCAACTCCGCCAATTCTTTCGTTATGGAATCCATGATGTCTCCTTGTTATAGAATGAGTGACTGGCGACTAGTAACAAGAAAATCCCAGTCACCAATCACCAGTCACTAGTCACTAGTCACCTATTTTCCAAACTTCTCTGCCCGGTCATTCGGTTCCAACCAACGGCTATCATCCGGTCCCTTCGGTACCAAACGAGGCAAATCCTTAAACGGGGTATGGTCCACATAATAGAACCGTTTCCGCATAGAATCGAAATCCGTATTATTTCCAAAGGCCGGAATGCTGTACAAATCCTTCGCATAATTCCACAAATTTGGATAATCCACCAACCGCTTCTTATTGACGTAATATTTCTGATAAAATACCAAATCGAATCGGGACAAGGTGACAAAGAGACGAATATCTGGATCCGTCACATGATCTCCCATGAGGAAACGCCGCTTAGAGAGACGCTCTTCCAACCAATCCAATCGTTTGAAAATCAAATCATAGTAAAACTCATACTGCTCCTGGGATTCCACCAAAGCCGCCAAATTGACTGCCAAATTCACATCCGCATAAATCACATCATTCAATGCATCAATATCGGCTCGGAGTTCCTTCGGATAAATATCAGGCGCATCCTTAGAAATATAATCTTGCCATCCCTGATACAGCTGAATGGTCAAATCGTGATAATCATTATTCACCACAGCCCCGGTCTTCACATCCACCAGTGCCGGCACAGTAGCACGCTGGTCATAGTTCGGATCGCCCTTTTTATAAGCCTCCATCAGCCCGTGAATCTTCAATACCGGGTCTACACCGCCTTCATCCAAAGTGAAATACCAGCCCCCAACGACTCCCGCCGGACGAAGCGGGTCCACCACGCCTTTAGAAATCACCTTGTCCAATCCCAAAAGGTCGATAGCAATGGCAATGCGGTTCGCCCAAGGGCAATGACGAGACCAAATCAGACGATACCGCCCTGGTTCTACCGGAAGCTGCCCCGGCTTATCTCCGAAATCCGCTGTAAACTGCGGTTCTTCATCATCATCGTATTTCTTTCTCCGATTGAAATTGGAAGCATCCACCCCATTGTCATATTCCTTCTGTTCCCCTTGAGAACGAGGATTGGTGGATTGGAAATGAGAAAAATCAATGGGGCACGGATTCATGGCCCGCTTCACTTCCACATGGGCTCTCGCTTCCTTAATTTCTGGATCCAAAATGAAATCTTTAATTTTTTCAAAATCTGCCATGGTATATTCTCCTTTACTATATGTTGGACATTCAATATGTAGTGATTGTTGTTGGTTGTTGGTTGTTTGGCCCCAACAACTAACAGTCACTAATAATCAACAAAACAAAAAGTCCCTTTAAAATCCTCTATCACGAAATCCTTCATGATAAAAGATTTTAAAGGGACAGTTTACCTGTGTTTCCACCCAAATTCACCTGCTGGTCACCCATACAGGCCTCACTAAGTACGTCATCGTACTTCTGCGCTATAACGGGCGTCTCCCGGAAGGCCTACTTATATATTTCAGCCGCAACAGCTCCGAAATGCATTTCTAAAATTGAAATTCACTTTCTCTCACCATCTGAAAGCTCTCTGTATCATTTCAAATTTTGTACTCTTTTCATCCTTGCCATGATCACTTTTATTATGAAATAAAAAATCCCCCATCCATATAGGACGAGGGACTCGTGATTCCACCTATTTTCATATGCATATCACTATACATATCTCAAAAAGTACTTAGCGCAATGCTGCATACCCTTTCTCTATATCGGGAGATCCCGGAAAAGCCTACTATTGTTTCAGCTCGCCACGCTCAGAAAGGCACTTCAGCATCCTATCCGCACCTGCTCTCACCGTCCAGGCTCGCTTTGCCGTCATCAGACTGCTTACTCGTTTCATCATCGCTTTGTTGTAGAAGACTATAACACGATTTATTTCATTCGTCAAGCAGTTTCCATAAAATTGTAAAACAAATACTATAAAAAGTTATTATTCTGCCTTGTCCGTATACCTAGTGGCTGCTCGTTAATTCATTTTTCAATAGCAAGAATCTAGCTTGGCGATTGTTGCTGGTTTTTAGTTGTTGGTTGCCTGATCCCAAACAACTAAAAACAGTGAGTGCACTGAAATCTGCACAACAGCCCGTATTTCTCTGCACTTACATGTCAAAATTTCACTGTATATATTCAGTAAACATCGGGCGTGTGAATTATTGAGCATCCATTACCTAGCAAAAGAAAAATGTCGCTAGCACCAAGGTTATATTTAGGAAATACGTAATTAACCCTTTATACCCCGATGCTAGCGACATTTTCACTTTGCTAGAATATTGTCCATGACAGAATAATAACCTTTAATGACAAGATATCATCCACCTGTTAAATGATGCGTAATCGCATCACTTAATATCATACATTCCGCTAACCCCTTCTTTGAGGTTGATGAAAATGTTCTTCATCTGGCTGTAGTGTTCCAGGATGACTTTGTGGGTTTCTCTGCCGATGCCGGACTGTTTGTAGCCGCCGAAGGGAGCGCCTGCGGGGAGGTCATTGTAAGTATTGACCCACATACGGCCAGTGCGGACGCCGCGGGCTACTTTCATGGCGGTGTTGATGTTTTTGGTGAAGACGGCACCGCCTAAGCCATATACGCTGTCGTTAGCGAGGGCGATGACTTCATCAGCGGTCTTGAATTTCTGAATGACTACGACGGGTCCAAAGATTTCTTCCTGGCAAACGCGATCGTTCGGGTTGTCGGTGACGAGGATGGTTGGTTTCATGAAATAGCCTTTGTCGCAGCCGTTTTCGGTGTATCTTTCGCCGCCGGTGATGAGTTTGGCCCCTTCTTCGATGCCAATCTTCACGTAGTTCAGCACTTTATCCTGCTGGGCTTTGTAAATCTGGGCACCCAGCTGGGTTTCCGGGTCTGTGGGATCTCCAATCTTGACGGCTTCGAAGGTGGCTTTCAGATGGGCCACAAATTCGTCGAAAATGCCTTCTTGTACGAACAGGCGGGAGCCAGCGCAGCAGACTTGGCCCTGGTTGAAAAGGATGCCTTTGCAAGCACCGTCTACGGCCTGGAGGAGATCGCAGTCGTCAAATACGATATTAGCAGACTTTCCGCCCAGTTCCAAAGTGCATGGAATGAGTTTGTCGCAAGCCGCCTGATAAACGCCGTGGCCCACTTCAGTGGAGCCGGTGAAGGCCAGTTTGTCCAGGTCCGGATGGTCCAGGAGCCACTGACCAGATTTGGAACCTTTACCGGTGATCACGTTCACTACACCCTTTGGCAACACGTCTGCGATGAGGCGGATGAATTCCATCAGGGAAAGGGAGGTGTGGGAGGACGGTTTCATGACAATCGTATTTCCTGCTGCCAATGCGGGAGCCAGTTTCCAGCATGCCATGGTGAAGGGGAAGTTCCAGGGGATGACCTGACCCACTACGCCCACTGGTTCGTGGAGAATGAGGGACATGGTGTTGTCATCAATCATGGTCGCACTGCCTTCCCATGCACGGAGGCAGCCAGCGAAGTAGCGGAAATGGTCACTGCCGAGAGGAATATCAGCGGCTTTGGTTTCGCGAATCGGCTTGCCGTTGTCCAGGGTTTCGAGAAGTGCCAAGTTGTCCGCATTGGCATCGATGATGTCAGCGATTTTCAGGAGAATATTCTGTCTTTCGATGGGAGAGGTCTTGGACCAAGCGGGCAGAGCGGCACGAGCGGCTTTGACGGCTTTGTCCACGTCTTCTTTGGTAGCTTCCGCGAAGAGGGCCAGTGCTTCGCCATTGGCTGGGTTGTGGGCAGTAAAGGTAGCGCCGTCGCCAGCGGGTACAAATTCGCCATTAATAAAAAGGCCATACTGTTTTTGCATATTTGCTGTTGTCATAGGAAATACTCCTTTCATGATCGAGATGATTCCTGCTTATATCATTTGGTATTCATAACGCTAGTTGAAATAGTGAGAAGTGAGGAATTAGGAGTGAGGAATGAAGGTGGCGGCGCACAATTCATAAAGCGCCGCAAAATTATAAATATTAGGAATGACACTAGCGATTTTAATTTCTGCGAGCCATATAGATTGGCTTGCTATGAAATTGAAATACTTGTGGTATAAGAGCAATTCGGTGCGGCTCGCAGCCACCACTCCTCACTCCTCATTCCTAACTCCTCACTTTAATTTTCCTCCCAAATGAGTAACAATGAAAACCATCTCTATGTATCGAGAACTTAGTAGAATGGGTACGATTGTGCGATGTTTCTACTAAAAAATAGTCTGACAGCGAAAGAGCTTCTGGTGTGTATCGGTCGGTGCATCATGATCCACGAAAAGGATATGTGCCCCAGTAGCTAGGGATTAGGGATTGGGGATTAAAATAAGCTTTTCCTAATCCCTAATCCCTAGCTACTAATCCCTAAAACCATAGAAAAGGTATACATTTTACACCAGAGTAGCCAAAGAAATACAACTTTTCATACTGTTCGATAGTCACTTTCTTCTTTCTTTTGTGCTGTTGTGTACATTATAGCACGATAGTTTTAGATATTCAATAGTATCGATACAAATAGAATGTGTTCGATAGCTTAGATTGTGCCGCTAACAAATGATGCATTTGCGAAAACTCCGCTGGGGGGACAGGTTGCTCAAGGTCCTCAGGTTGCTAAGGTTTCTCAAGGTTCTAAGGGTTCTAGGGGTTCTCATATGTGCTGATAGATACTAGCGGCATTATCTCTAGCCGTCATTCCGACCGAAGTGGAGGAATCATTGCGTTATTCAATAATTGCGTCAATTGATACACTATCCAAATTGAAATGAGACTTAGCGTCTGGGGCGTGATGTATGCGGCTAACGGCCAAACGGATAGTGACGAAATGCAGCTAATGGCTTTTCTGTTAGCCCTGCATGTAGACGCCCCAGACGTTAAGCCTCATTTCATTCCGTAAGTTTTTCATAGTTCTTTTTATGAATAACGCAAAGATCTTTCGACACGCCCTTCGGGCGGCTCAAGATGACGATGCTTTGGATAAAAATTCACATCATTTCAAACTCTTTGATTAAATCAGCGTTTCCTTAAGCCCTTACCGCTAGTGCTGAAGAGATTTCTCCACTCAGGGACACAAGTCCATTTATACCATATCACCATTTCGCACAAATAGGATCGGTCGAAATGACGGATGGATATGATACCGCTAATGTCTATGGCACACTCGAGAAACCTGAGAACCTTTAGACCCCTGAGAACCTTGAGAACCCTGAGCAACCTGTAACCACTATCGAACTCATACCTACTCACTCTATCCCAAAATCCCCAATTCCCCCTTGCAAAATGTATAAAATACTATATAATCTAGTTAGTATACTATGATTTAATAAAGCACTTATTTTTCTATAGTCTGTCAAGTGATGTAAGCCGTTACGGATGGATGCTTTTGTTAAAACTCCGCTAGAGATTACAGGCTGCTCAAGATGCTAAGGTTTCTCACGTTTCTCAAATGAGCTAATGTCGCCAGAGACTATTGGCACATTCAAGGAACCTGAGCAACCTTAGAACCCTGAGCAACCTGTACCTCAGCAGAAATCATCCCATATTTCGCTTAACGCCAGTCACTAAACCCACAAGGAGATCGATATGAAAAATTTTGAAGAACTTTTAATCAAGAAGCACTTGAAACGAACCAAGGCCCGCGTGATGATTCTGAAAGTATTGGAAAAAAGTCTTCCTTTCACCGCCGGAGAAATTTATGAAGCAGTCCGCAAGAAGGACACCCAGCTCAGTCTCTCTACGGTGTATCGGAATTGTGAGACCTTAGCAGAAAACGGCCTCCTGCTCCGTTCCACCACCATGTCCGACGGCCTCACCCGGTATGAATACGCCCACGGCACCCCCATTCACCATGCGGTGTGTCTCTCGTGTCATCGTATTTTCCCCGTAGAAATAGGGCCTGAAGCGAATTACCAGGAGAAATTGGAGAAATTGTACGGCTTTGAAGCCACCGAACCCCGCATTGAAATTTATGGGTTCTGTAAGGAATGCCGGAAGAAAGGGAAGGATAGGGAGTATCGGGAGAAGCGAGATCTATAGTGGGTAGTTCCGCTGCCATCATTTAGCAATTAACCGGCTTATTGAAAAGGTTATTATTCTGCTGATTCCTCTTTTCTCACAAATAAAAAACACCGCTACCATCAAGGTTATAAAAGGTTATATGAAATAACCCTTTTACCCTTTGTAGTAGCGGTATTTTCTATTTGTAAAATAGAAGTAATCAGCAGGATAATCCCCTTTTCTATGGTATAATGAAATCACCTTCCTTGAAGGGAGGTGATTCCCATGGAAGGATTCGTCTCTATTATTTCCTCGTTGTGGGCGACCCTGCTCGCCCCTGGCTTAGTAGCTGTATTTACGTGGTGGCTGAACCAGAAAAATAAAAAATAGGCAGGAAAAAAGGGTGGCTGGCAACCACCCTTTTTTGTTCTCCCGGTTATCCCAAGAAGAACTCGTCTCTATTGATGTACATATTATACCACTAGTAAAACGAAAAAGAAAGTTATTATTCTACTCATTTCTTTTTCCTCATAAGCAAAATACCACTAGCATTAAGGTTATAAAATGTTATAATTCTGCTGATTCCTTTTTTCTCACAAATCAAAAATACCGCTATTATCAGGGTTATAAAGGGTTATTTCATATCCCCTTTTATAACCTTGATGGTAGCGGCATTTTACTTTGTGAAATAGAAGAAATCAGCAGAATAATAACCTTTAGACAAGCCATTTACCTGCCAACTGCCTCAATCGGCATCATCACAATTCATAGTGATAGTCTTCCTTCAAGGTATGAATCGCGCCTTGGTCTCTTTGCATAGCGGCTTTGATGAGCCAGGTCATGGCTTCTTTTTCATTTTTCTCTACCCCTTCGCCGTTGGCCAGGGCGTAGCCGTAGTGGGCCATGCCAAAAGGATCGTTTCCTTCGGCTGCCTGTTTGTACAGCGCCACGGCTTTATGAATATCCGGTTCCACGCCAAGTCCTGCTTCATAGCAAAGGCCCAGGGCGGCGTAGGCGGCGGGGACGTGATTTTTGGCAGCTCGTTCATAGCAGAGGAACGCTTTTTCCTGATGGTCTTTCATGGAGCTGGCGTGACTGAAAGTTTGTCCCAATTTGAAGAACACTTCTTTATCCCCTAAGGATTCTGCTTCTTCTGCCATTTGGAGCGCCTTATTTCCATCCACTTTTCCCGCTTTGCCATCCGCGTATTCTCGGCACGCCACAGATAGAAATACGCGCAGCGTAGCGTCTCCATCGGGATCGCCCAATTCTCGACCTTTGCGAATCCACATTTCTGCGGCGGTCAAATCTTTCGCCACATTAGTGCCTTGGGCGTAGAACAGGCCGGCCATGAGCATGGAGCTGGCATCGCCTCGTTCGGCGGCGAGCAGGTAGTAACGGAAGGCTCTTTCCGGATTCACCTTGCCCAGACGGCCTTCGTCATAGGCCTGTCCCAAGAGGGCGGCGGCTTCCGCATTTCCTAAATCAGAGGCGTGTTCCAGTGCTCTTCTCGCTTTCCGAGGATTGGGTTTGCCCCCATTGACCCCGCGGAGATAGAGTTTCCCTAGGTACAGACTGGCCCCTTCGATGTCGTATTCCACGCCAATTTTGTAGCAATGTTCGGCTTTCGCCTCGTCTTTGGGCATTCCATCGCCTGTTTCCAATTTGTGCCCAATGACGCAAATTTCATAGGCCGCTTCCCTGGCGCCCATGTTCGCTGCCTTGCGGAAATAGGTCACTGCTCCATCGAAATCTTCTACATGAAGGCAATCTTGTCCCATGGAGTAGTAATATTCCATCATTCGATCAGATGACATAATGTTCTGCTCCTTATAAAACAATGAGTAATGAGTAAAGAGTAATGAGTAATGGTGGAAGGGCGCGCAAAATTTTATAGCGCCCTATTTATTTAAAATTCTATTTTGCGGCGCTTTATGAATTGTGCGCCGCCACCACAATTACTCATTACTCATTTCTAATTACTCATTACAGCACCGCTTTCTACTGCCATGACATCAGGGGATATCAAGACAATTTATCTAAACTCTTTGCACAAATCATCGAACACAGCCTGCGACGGTTTTTCTACGTAATCGGTGAGGCAAATGTCCTTGGACGGTACGATGTCTCCGAAAGGAAGGACGCCAGTTTCTTCATAAATCACGCCGGTCACGAGGCTGTCCGTTTCTGCCAAAAGGTGGAAGGCCTGGGCCTTGCTGGATGGGTCGTATTCGTCGCGCACATCGGAAATTTTCTTCAAGTGTTCATTGTACCACTGCACCGTATTGAAATGGTTGAAAGTGACGCATGGGGTGAAAATATTGACATAAGAGAATCCTTTGTGATCCACTGCCTTTTCGATGATGTCCACCAGGTTCTTGCCGTCGATGGCATAGGCCTGAGCGACAAAAGTAGCACCTGCCGCAATCGCCATAGATGGTGCATCAAGGGGAGTCATGGGGTTTCCATCCGGGGTGGTCTTGGTGACGAAACCTTTGGAGGATGCCGGGGAGGTCTGGCCTTTGGTGAGGCCGTACACCTGGTTGTCGAATACCAGATAGGTGATGTCCATATTTCTTTTCATGGCATGCATGGCATGACCGAGACCGATAGCATAGGAATCGCCGTCACCGGAGCAAACGATCATGTGGGTGTCTTTGTTCGCACACTTGATACCCTGGGCAAAAGGAAGAGCTCTGCCGTGGGTGGTGTGAGCGCCGTAGCAATACTGGTAGCCGCCGATACGAGACGAGCAGCCGATACCGGAAATCAGGGTGATGCTTTCGTTGGGCCAGCCTTTTTTCGCACAAACCGCACTGATGGCATTCTGAATGCCGTAATCCCCGCAACCGGGGCACCAGTTCGGTACAATCGTATTTTTATAGTCGCGTGGTGATGCCATATTAGAATACCTCCTTGGCTTTGTTCACGATAGTAGAAGCAGTGAATGGGGTGCCGTCATACTGCAAGCAGGACATCAGTTTGTCGTGGCAGCTGAAATGAATCGCAAAGAGTTCACGCAGCTGGGCGGTCAAATCTTCTTCTACAATGAGAACCTTCTTCGCCCCTTCGATGTATGGACGGAGGGATTCTGTGGGGAATGGAGACAGCAGGCGGAGCTGCAGGTGGTTCACTTTCTTGCCTTCTGCTTCCAGGGTTTCGCAAGCTTCGTCGATGGCGCCGCCAGTAGAGGTCACGCCGATGAGGAGCAAGTCGCAATCAGTGTCTTCATGGGTCACATAGAAAGGCTGGATCGCCTTTTCTACGCCCGCAAATTTCCGGTGACGTTTTTCCATTTCCATCACGCGGTCGCCCACGCCTTCTGCCGGTTTGCCGTAGACGTTGTGTTCCAGGCCAGTGGAGAGGAACATGCCGTTCTTCACGCCCGGAATGGTTCTGGGGGAAATACCATCTTCGCTGTCTTCAAAGCGATGGAAATAATCTTTCTTCTTGGTGTCCAGTTCCGGCAATCCTTCCGTCAAAAGCTTGCCGCGATGAATGCCGATGCGATTCATATCGAAAGCCGGGACAGACTGTTTGCACATGCCGAACTGCAGGTCAGACAGCACGATAACTGGAGTCTGGAATGTTTCTGCCAGGTTGAAGGCTTCCTGCACGATGTAGTAGCAATCTTCGATGGAAGACGCAGCAAGCACGATTTTTTCAGCATCGCCATGACCAGAACCAATGGCATAGCGAATGTCACTCTGTTCTACTTTGGTCGCCATACCGGTCGACGGACCAGCACGCATGACATCGATAATAACCACCGGAATTTCAGCCATGCAAGCCATGGAAATCGATTCCGCCATGAGAGACAGCCCTGGGCCAGACGTAGCAGTGAAAGCACGAACGCCTGCATAGCCAGCGCCCATAGCCATCATGCAAGAAGACAGTTCATCTTCGGTCTGCACCACAGTGCCGTTGATTTTATGAATGACTTTAATCATGTATTCCATGATTTCCGAAGCCGGCGTAATCGGATAGGAAGCCATGAAACGGGACCCAGCAGAAATAGCGCCCAGCGCAGCCGCTTCATTGCCGAGCAGGTACAGCTGATCCTTCTTCGGCGGGGTTGCGAGTTTCCCCAATTCTACGCCATGCATGGAAGCGATGGCGGTGTCATAGCCTTCCTTGAAAATGGCCTTGTTTTTGGAAATAATTTCTTCGCCCTTCTTGGCGAAACGGTCTGCAATGAACCCATAGAAAGGATCTTCCGGGAATCCCAAAACGCCAGCACTCATGCCGAGAGCCGCAATATTTTTCATCTGCATGCTGCCATATTTCTTTGCCAATTCAGTGATTGGAAGAGCAAGGAGCATACGACCTGTATGGGTCTCAAACTTCGGATGGAAGGCATCATCCGCAATGATGACGCCCCCTTCCGGCACTTCCTTCCCATGAATGTCGATGGTTTCCTGGTCCAATGCCACCAGGCAATCTACATGTTCGCCGATGGTAGAAATTTCCTTCGTAGCGATACGAAGAGCGATGGTGGTATGACCGCCTTTGATACGGGATGCGAAAAGGCGCTGACTGAACAGGGAGTACCCTTCCTGTGCCAGCACTTTGCCCAAGATTTCGCCGCAGGATTCGACGCCCTGCCCCTGCTGGCCGCCCATCTTCCAGATAAAATCACGTTTCGTTTCCAATCCGTCTGCCTCCTTGTGTTGATGGTGACTAGTGACTGGTGACTCGTGACTAGGATTGCATTTCCCTAGTCACCAGTCACTAGTCACCAGCCACGCATTTATCTATTTGTGAATCGCAAATGACACACTCACATACATAATTTATTATATCATAATATTTCTAGTGTATTGTATAATAAATATAATTTCTGTAAGAGATGGGGAGTTAGAGACAGGTAGCAAAAAACCGCTTGAGGGTACAAGGTTCTCAGGTTGCTCAAGTTGCTCAGGTTGCTCGAGGTTCTAAGGGTTCTAAGGGTTTCCCGAACGTGCCAATAGACGCTAGCGTCATCCTCTCATCGTCATTTCGACCGGTCGTATTAGTACGAAATGAAGAAAGTGATATAAATGGATTTGTGTCCATGAGTGGAGAAATCTCTTCAGCAGTAGCAATAAGGGCTTAAAGACGCAAAGGAGATTCCGTCATCAACCCTTGACCCCCTTCCTTTGGAAGGGGGCGGCGTAACGAGCGAAGCGAGTGCAGGGGGGGATAGCCCGCACTAGCGAGAAATCTCCACATGACGCTAGTCTTTCAGGCGTCCTTTCTAGCGACTTTCTCGCTTTCACTGGACGCCTATACCGCTAAGGGTCTCTTGTCATTCATCCCGCCAGTGCGGGCTATCCCCCCCTGCCCCCCCTTTCAGCGAAAGGGGGTAAACGCTAGTGTTCTTTTCGTTAGCGTCATTTCAACCATTCGCATTCGTGCAAAACGACAAAAAAGCAGGTGCAACAACCCTTGACCCCCTTCCTTTGGAAGGGGGCAGCGGAACGAGCGAAGCGAGTGTAGCGGGGGATAGCTCGCTTTAGCGGGAAATCTCTGTATAGCGCCATCCTTTCAGGTGCCCTTTCTAGCGGCTTTCTCGCTTTCGCTGGACGCCTATACCACTAAGCGTCTCTTGTCATTCATCCCGCCAGTGCGAGCTGTTAAGTTAAGGATTTGAGTGAGGAGGAATGCTAACGCTTGAGATTACAGGTTGCTCAAGGTTCTAAGGGTGCTCAAGTTTCTCGAATATGCCAGTGAACGCTAGCGTTATTAGCTCGTTCGAGAAACCTTTAGAACCCTTAACCCTTAGAACCTTGAGAACCATTAGCAACCTGAGTAATCTCAAGTTTCTTTCTATCGGCGAGCATAAAAAAGAACACCGTGCCACATGACAGGATAACCCATAAGAGCAATTCGATGGCTCGCCGGCCACCATTACGCACTACGCACTTCGCATTACGCACTATTCTATAGCAAAGGAGTATTCACCACTATGTCCACAGAACGTCAAGGTATCATCAAAATCCTCATCGGCGGCACCCTTTGGGGTACCATCGGCGTCTTCGTCCTCCTCATGAGCCAAATGGGCTCCCCCTCCCTTCTCACCTGCTTCCTCCGCATGGCCTTTGCCTTTCTCATCCTACTCATCATGACGGTCTACCAATTCGGCTGGCGCGCTTTCCGGATTGACAAGAAATCCTTCCTCGCCTGCCTACTTCTCGGCCTCATCTGCCAAGGCATTTATAATATTTTCTATAACGAAGCCATCCTAGACCTGGGCATGACACTCTCCGCCGTGCTGCTGAACCTGGCGCCCCTTTGCGGCATGATCGCCTCTCGTATTCTATTCAACGAAACCTTCACAGGTCAAAAACTTCTCGCCATGTCAATCTGCATCGCCGGCTGCTGCCTCACCGTCACCGGCGGCCACCTAGACCTCTCCGTCCTTCCCCTGACAGGCATCCTCTTTGGCATCGGCAGCGGCCTCACCTACGGCATGACCTCCGTCTTCGGTCGTATGGCTGGCTTCTCCTGCAACGCCTGGGTCATGAGCACCTACAGCTACCTCTTCGCCGCCCTCTTCCTCCTCTTCTACACCTACCCCTTACCGCCCCAAATCACTCAGCCCAATCTCCTTCTGACCGGTTTCCTCTACGCCCTCATCCCCACCGCCTTAGGCTACCTCTTCTACTACCAAGGGGTACAAAAAATCACCGAGAACAGCAAAGTCCCGGTGATTGCGTCCATAGAAACTGTGGTTTCCGCTTTATTTGGTATATTTCTTTTTCATGAAATATTGGGGCCCGTTCATGTGGTGGGCATTTTCTTGGTAATGGGATCCATTGTGCTGATGAACTATAAAAAGCAATGAGGAATTAGGAATGAGAAATTAGGAATGTTGGAAGGGGCGCACAAAACTTGGAAGCGCCCTAACCCCTTATATATTATTCTGCAGATGTAACATTTTTAAGGTTCTAAAAGTTCTGGTATCCCGTTTTCGTTTGTGACTTTTTTCATAAAAACGCTCTCATAGGGTTCTAGGGTCACGTTTCCGCTTGCGTCTTACTTCATAAAGCCGCTGTCATAAGGTTCTGGTTGAGTTCTTTCCTTATGTGTCTCGCTATATATATCCGCTATGCAAAGGTTCTAACGCTTCTTAGGGTTCTCGAATGTTCCTCTGCTCGTAACCGTCATTTCGACCGACGGGATTTGTGCAAAAAGGCTCTGTAGAACCAAGAGACTAGGTTGGACAAAAGTGGAGAAATCTTATGAACATATCGATAATTTCGTTAGCATCCCAAGATTTCTCCACTTCTGTCCAACCTAGTCGCAGAAAAGCGTTAGAATCATCAAGCACTAATTCCATCGGTCGAAATGACGAGAAAAAGCAAACACAACAACCTTGACCCCCTTCCTTTGGAAGGGGGCGGCGGAACGAGCGTAGCGAGTGCAGCCTCGCTCTAGCGACAAATCTCCGTATAACGCTAACTTTTCAGGCGTCCTTTCTAGCGGCCTTCTCGCTCTCGCCGGACGCCTATACCGATAAATGTCTCCTATCATTTCATCCCGCCAGTGCGAGCTATCCCCCCTGCCCCCCTTTCAGTAAAAGGGGGTAAACGCTAGTGCTTCTTCCGCTAGGGAAACAAGACGCTGTTGCTTTTTCACTATCGTCATTTCGACTGATCGCATTCGTGCAAGATGACACTACACAAATCCATTGAGTGAGTGGTCATTCATGTTTCGACTGGTAAGAAACCGTATGAGGGATTGTTGCTGGTTGTTGGTCGTCTGGATTCAAACAACCAACAACTAACAACAGACAACAATCCTTCATGTAGATACTATCCGTCCATAGGCACATACAAGAAACCTGAGAACCTTTAGCACCCTTAGAACCTTGTGCAACCTGTAACCGCAAGCGAAATCATACCTACTCACGCAAACACGTAACAGCATTATCCCTGCATCGCCTGGAGTGCCTTCACCGCCCACTGGGAATTGATCACCACTTCATTACCAGTGAGTTCCCGCAAAGTGTCCCCTATATTTCGTTTCACCCGTTCATACATGGGCCGTTCAAAGGCATAGGCTGCCACCACCGTACCTTGGTGGCTGAAGCGAAAATAATGATTGCCATCACTGCCTCGGTCGAAGAGGACGGTGTCCACGGAAAGTTCTGGTTTCTTCTGATGCAAAGACACGAAGGCCAGGGCTTTCAGTATTTCTACGATGCGATCGTCCAGTCCATCATCGAGTATCATGAGTTTTTCCAACACATCCTGCCGAGAGGTCACGACCCGCCGGGTCCAAGTGGAAATTTTATTCCAATCCACCATCGGGTCCCGGCCGGTCATCATGGCGTAACCGCGTTTGTAGTCTTCTTCATTGGCGGCGTAGTACATGAGAAAATTTTTCTCCCTCTCTTTATAGAGAAAGGAATAATCATAGTGGGTCTCCCATCCGCAGTGAGGACATTTTCCCAAGAACGCCTCGCCAGTTCTCACCTTCTCCGCCCAGCGAATATCTTCTTTTGTGTCAATAGCGGGGTAGGTGGTGAAATTGAATTTCTTTTTGCACTGGGGACAATGTATCAACAAGTTTGCCATAGTTTCAGTCCTTTGTTTTACGATAATTTTAATAATGAGGAATTAGGAATGAGGAGTGAGGAATGGTGGTGGCGGCGCGATAAAATTTGGAAGCGCCGCAATATTTAAAAAGGTTATTATTCTACTGATTTCTATTTTTTAACATGTAAATCATCTCGCTTATTACAGGGTTAAAAAGGTTATTATAAGGTTATGAAACTTACGGTAAGCACATAACCTTATATAACCCTTTTAACCTTGCACTAAGCGGTATATGGAATATGTTAGAAGAGGAAAATGAGTAGAATAGTAACCTTTATAATATACATGCGGCGCTTCCAAATTTTGTGCTATATAAGTTTACACCTTATTTATCGCCCCCATCGGGGGAGATGCCGAAGGCAGAGGGGGCTGCACCAGCGGTATGAATGCCAATGTTATTCAAATTTTAGCATCACAACTACCGCTATTCCTCACTTTTACTTAAATACCAATATCTCATCTGTCGGTTTCCGTTCAGCAGCGGCGGGAATCACCGCCGGATGGCCCAGGGCGATGAGGCAGGCCACGTCATAGCCCGCCGGAAGGGATAGGATTTCTTTCACTTTCTTTTCCTCATACCGTCCCATGATGAGAGTGCCTAGTTTCATAGCCCGTGCGGCCAGGCAGAAATGGGCCGCCGCCACGCCGGCGTCGAAGGATTGCCAATGGGCACCTTTTTCGGTGGACGGGCTGCCATCTGGTTCATAGCCAGAAATGCCCTTCACCACACAAAGGGCCACCAGGGCGGGGGCATCATCGATATATTCCTGGTTCCAAGGAAATCCAACCGTACATTCCACCGCCAGGCGATGTTTGATTTCCTGATCCAACACCGCCACATACCGCACGGGCTGCCCGTTCTCCCAACTCGACGCCATCTGTGCTATGCGCACAATTGTTTCTATTTCCTTTTTCTTGATGGGTGTGTCCAGATACTCTCGGATGCTCCTCCGAGACGTCAGGCATTTGATTGCATCCATGGTATGGCTCCTTTCACTGTATTGCCACTCCGTTATGCGATATATATGATATAAAGATTGCTCAGGTTGCTAAAGGTTCTAAGGGTTCTAGGGGTTCTAGGGGTTCTAGGGGTTCTAGGGGTTCTAGGGGTTCTCGAATGAGATGCTTTGACCAATATCAATTAAACGCCCAATTTCTTCCAGGCTTCTTCATGATCATATATCGCTTCCGTCTCCAGCAACTTCTTCGCCTGCAAAATTTTCGCTTCCTCTATATCCATATTGTCTTCGATTTTATAGCGTTCACTTAAAGAAATATCACTCATTCCCACCACTCCATTCTTGTAATATGAATGATCTATTTTCCAATCATAGTGTATCAATCCATACTTTCTTTGTAAATAGCGGATTATTCCTTCAAATATTTTACATGCGGCGCTTCCAAATTATAATGCGCCGCCACCACCACTCCTCACTCCTCATTCCTAACTCCTAATTCATAAAAAATCCCTACAAGCCACCACTGACTCATAGGGATTTTCATCTACACAAACTGCCAACTGCCTACGGCAAACGGCTAACTATCACTGGAGCCGTTCCAGAATCGCATCGGTCATACCTCTGCCATTGACTTTCTTCATGCCTTCTTTGTAAATATCGCCGGTGCGATAGCCGTCATCGAGAGCCTGGTTGACAGCCGCTTCGATCGCGTCAGCTGCTTTGTCTTCGTTCAAAGAATACCGGAGCAGCATAGCCGCAGAGAGAATAGTGGCAATCGGATTCGCAATGCCTTTGCCCGCAATGTCCGGTGCGGAGCCGTGAATTGGTTCGTACAGGCTGGTCTGATCGCCGATGGACGCGGAGGGCAGCATACCGATGGAACCAGAGAGGACAGCGGCTTCATCGGAGAGAATATCGCCGAAGAGGTTGCCAGTCACCACCACATCGAAGAAGGATGGATGGATAGCGAACTGCTGGGCGCAGTTGTCTACATACATGTGGTCCAGTTTCACATCGCTGTAATCTTCATCATGCACTTTGATGACGGTTCGTCTCCAGAGGCGAGACGTAGCGAGGACGTTGGATTTATCCACGCTGGTCACGTGACCGTGACGTTTTCTAGCGGCTTCCATGGCGAAACGGGTGATGCGGTCCACTTCCGGAACGGAATAGTTTTCCAAATCCCAAGCGCGTTCAGCACCGTTGTGAATTTCCGATTCGCAGCGATCACCGAAATAAATGCCGCCCACCAGTTCACGAACAATCATGATGTCCGTGCCTTTGGCAATTTCTGGTTTCAGTGGGGAATATTCAATCATCGAGTCCTGAATCTTCACGGGACGCAGATTGACATAAAGTCCCAGTGCCTTACGGAGACCCAAAATCGCTTTTTCTGGACGAAGAGCCGGTTCCAGATGGTCCCACTGGTCACCACCAACGGCGCCGAAGAGAATAGCGTCCGCCTTCTTGCAAGCATCGATGGTATCTTGTGACAGTGGTTCGCCCACTTTATCATAAGCCGCACCGCCTGCATCTTTCCATTCATAAGTCAGACCAATCTTGTAAATTTCATCAACTTTTTTCAGCACTTCCACAGCAGCATCGGTGATTTCTCCCCCGATCCCATCGCCAGGAATGACAACGATATGTTTGCTCATGTATATACTCCTTTAGTATACTTTAGTCCTTTAAGCGTTCTCTATCAAGAATGAGCAATGAGTAAGTAGTAATGAGTAATTGTGGTGCGGCACACAATTCATGAAGTGCCGCATGAAATATAATTATTTTATGATTCACGGCGCTATCTAATTTGATGCGCCGTACCTAAATTACTCATTACTCATCGCTCATTACTCATTTTTATTTCTTACTTTTCACGTAATTAATAAGTCCTCCCGCTTTCGCGATGTCCTGGATGAATCCGGGAAGCGGCGGGGCTTGGAAAGTGTCTCCGGTGGTGATGTTTTCAATCTTGCCTGTGGAGAGGTCGATTTTCAGCTGATCTCCAGCGTGAATTTTTTCCACATCTTCCCCAATTTCCAGAAGCGGCAAGCCTACGTTGATGCCATTTCTATAGAAAATACGAGCAAAGGATGCGGCAATGACCACTGGTACACCGCTGGCTTTGATAGCGACCGGCGCGTGTTCACGAGAAGAACCGCAGCCGAAGTTTTTGCCGCCCACCATGATGTCGCCCGCTTTCACATCGGTCGCAAAGGTGGGATCAATGTCCACCATACAATGTTTCGCCAGTTCCTTCGGGTCAAAAGTGTTCAGGTATCTGGCTGGGATAATCACGTCTGTATCGATGTTGTCGCCGTAGCGCCAAACTTTTCCTTCTAATACTGCCATGTTATTTGACCTCCTTCGGTACGGCGATGCGTCCCAGAATAGCGCTGGCTGCCGCTACTTGCGGACCGGCTAGGTAAATTTCAGAATCGGTGGGGCCCATGCGGCCGATAAAGTTTCTATTGGTAGTAGAAACGCATTTTTCTCCCGACGCCAGGATGCCCATGTAGCCGCCCAGGCAAGGACCGCACGTCGGAGTAGACACGGCGCAACCAGCGTTGATGAAGGTATCGATGTAGCCCGCATGCATAGCCTGGAGATAAATGGTCGGTGTAGCTGGAATCACGATGCACCGTACCTGGGGATGCACTTTATGTCCTTCAAAAATACGAGCCGCAATAGCCAGGTCTTCCAGACGACCATTGGTGCAAGAACCAATCACCACCTGGTCGATTTTGATTTCGCCGAAAGTTCCAATTTCCTTCGTATTTTCCGGTAGATGTGGGAAGGAAACCACCGGTTTCATCTTGGAAATATCGATGGTCACTTCTCTCGCATAGTGGGCATCTTCATCAGCTTCTACAATATCCAGTGGTCCCTGGAAACGACCTTCGATGTAGGTCTTCGTCTTATCGTCCACTGGGAAAATGCCATTCTTAGCACCCGCTTCGATCGCCATATTGGCAATGGTGAAACGGTCCGTCATGGAGAGAGAATGCACGCCGTCCCCGGTAAATTCGAGAGACTGATACAGGGCCCCATCGACACCAATCATCCCAATCAGTGTCAGAATAATATCTTTCCCTGTAATATCTTCCGCTTTATTTCCGACAAGATTGACTTTGATGGCATCTGGTACTTTGAACCAAGCTTCCCCGGTCGCCATAGCCACGCCGAGGTCGGTGGAACCTACGCCAGTAGAGAAACCGCCCAGGGCGCCATAGGTGCAAGTATGAGAATCAGCACCGATGGTGACCATGCCCGGTCCTACCAGACCTTTTTCTGGAAGCAGAGCGTGTTCGATGCCCACACGGCCCTGTTCAAAATAATTGACAATGCCGTTTTCTCTCGCAAAATCGCGAACAATCTTAGCAAGTCCAGCGGATTTAATATCTTTCGCTGGCTGGAAATGGTCCGGAACGAGAACGATTTTGTTCTTATCAAAAACCGGACGGCCTACGCGCTTAAATTCCGCAATGGAAGGCGGCGCGGTAATATCATTCGCCATGACCAAATCCAGTTTGCAGTTAATCAGATCCCCTGCTTTGACAGAATCGACGCCGGCATGCTTCGCCAGAATCTTCTGTGTCATTGTCATCCCCATACGATGTAACCTCCTACTTTCAGTGTGACTAGTAGACTGGTGACTAGTGACTAGGAAAATTCCCAGTCACCAGTCACGAGTCACCAGTCACTTACCAACACAAAAAATCCTTCATCTCGCAAGAGACGAAGGATTCGCGGTACCACTCTCATTCATATTTCATAGAAATATGCACTCTGTCTGATAACGGTCAGTTTCCGGCACGGCCTACTTAGAAAAATGATTTCAGCCCGCAACTCCAGGACGAGTTCGATGAACCGATTCTGCCATTTTCCACCATCCAATGGCTCTCTACAAGAAATCAAGTTCCCTACTATTTCCTATCATTGTCTTTTTAGAATATAGAGATACTGTAGCACAATGGGATGAAAATTGCAAATATTTTTTGTTGACTAGTAGCTAGGGATTAGGGATTAGGAGAAAATGGTTGTCTGCTCCCAGTTGTTGGTTGTTTGGCTCCAGACAACTAACAACCAGCAACAATCACTCATCGCGCTCCTCAGTTGAAAAGTGAATGAGTGTCCCCCCACTGCATAAAAAGAAGGTGGCTTGAGATTATCCTAATCCCTAGCCACTAATCCCTATAAAAAAAGCTGCGCTTCCAAATTCTGTGCTAAATAAGTTTACACCTTATTTATCGCCCCCGTTGGGGGAGATGCCGTAGGCAGAGGGTGTGCAAGCGAACTACATCGCTAGGAGCATAGCGACGCAGGGATGTAGTGAGACGCCATTTCGAGCGTAGCGAAGATGGCTGCTACTGCGGTATGAATACCAATGTTATTCAACCCATAACAGCACAACTTCCACCTTCATTCCTCATTCCTCATTCCTAATTGCCTTTAAAAGTGCCCTCGCCAACTGATCGGCACAGGACGTTTCTTTCCCTCGGCACGTATTTCCCAGCAGAATATCCGCTGCTTCTTTCGCATCTTTTCCTTCCAACAGCTTTCCGATGGCTTTCAGATTGCCCGGGCAACCGCCCACAAAGGCCAGATCATGGATTTTCCCATCTTCCAAAGCAAAAGTAATTTTCCGAGCACAAACGCCCTCTGGCGTAAATTCGTAAGTCTGCATAGTATTTATCCTTTCATACCATAAATACACTCTTGTCACATTATAGCATAAGTACAATAAAAAGTGACTAGTGGACTCGTGACTGGTGACTGGAAACTTGCCCCCTTCCCAGTCACTAGTCACCAGTCACCCTATCACTTCTCACTGCCTTTCATAAACTCCCCCAAATGATGCCGATACAAATGCATCATCCCATAAAGATATTGCTGCTTTTTGACCACCGCTTCGTTGTCATACCAATTTTTCACCAATTTCCCTCCTGCCAGCACGCTGCCGAAGGGGACGAAGAGGGCCACGCAGAGGAGGCCGATCATTTGCCAGGGCGGGATGGCTTTTGGTCGTTGCACCAATTCGTCCACGGGGCACCAACTTTGGAGTTCTTGTAGAAATTCATGGTAGGCCTTTTTATTTCTCAATTCTTTGGTATCAGTCAAAAGACAAGCCCAATGGTCATGCCAACCGTAGCGGACGCCGTATTTTTCAAAACGAAGCTTCAATTTCACGGGCAAGTATTTCATGTATTCGATGGGACCAATGAATAGAACTTTTTCCTTTTGCAATGTTTCTTTCTGCACCATCCACTGCTCTTCGCTCAAAACCACCATCGAAATAGCTTCCTGACAGAAACCTTCCTTCTCCTGCTGCTCCCGGCAAATGGCCCGCCAAATTTGATTAGCAAAGGCCGTATCCGTCTGATTCGATATGATGTACAACGTTTTTCGTTCTTCCATAGTTCCCACCTCCACTTTCATTAGAAATATTCCTATGTGTATCATAGCATAAAAGTTGGCAGTTAGCAGTAGGCAGTTGGCAGTAACTTAGGTGACTAGTGACTAGTGACTGGTGACTAGGGATTAGGGATTAGGGATTAGGGATTAGGAAAAAACAAATCCCAGTCACTTATATAACTAGTGGATGCTCGATAATTCATTTTTCAATAGCAAAAACCGGATTAACGATTGTTGTTGGTTGTTGGTTGTTGGTTGTTGGGACCAAACAACCGACAACTAACAACTAACAACAGTGAGTGCAAAGAAATCTGCACAATAGCCCGTATTTCTATGCACTTAAATGTCAAAATTTCACTGCATGTATTCAGTAAACATCGGGCATATGAATTATCGAGCATCCACTAATTAACGTCAAAAAAGAGCCATGACCGAAATCACGACTCTTTTCTTTTAGTGACTAGTAGCTAGTGACTGGTAACTAGGAAAAGCAATATACCAGTCACTAGTCACCAGTCTACCAGTCACCTATAATACTGCCTACTGCAAACTGCTAACTGCCTACCGATTACTTACTCTCAAAGAACGCTTTATACGCTAGATACGTTTCATACGCATCCGCTTTGGACAGCAGATCATAGGGCGCATGCATGGAAAGCATGGCGGTGCCGCAGTCTACCACTTCAGCGCCCCAGTCGGCCATCATGAACGCAATGGTTCCGCCGCCGCCCTGGTCGACTTTGCCTAGTTCGCCAATCTGCCAGCAAACGCCAGCTTCGTTAAAGATGGTGCGGATTTTCTGTAAAAATTCAGCATTCGCATCATTGCTGCCCGCTTTGCCGCGAGCGCCGCCGTACTTGGTGAGGTTGATGCCGTAGCCCAAGAAGGAAGCGTTGTCTTTTTCAGATACTTCCGCAAACATGGGGTCCATGCAGGAATTGACATCAGCAGACAGCATTTCGCTATTTTCCATGGTTTCATAGAAATCAAGGAGCGTATTCTGCCCCTGGAGTGCCAGGAGTTTCATCACGAATTTCACGAAATAGGAAGATTCCATACCTGTATTGCCATAGGAACCAATTTCTTCTTTATCCGTGAGAAGGGCAGCCTGGGTCTTTACGCCAGGTTTCGCATTGAGGATCGCTTCCAAGTTCGCATAGGAGCAAACTCTGTCATCCTGTCCATAGGAAGCGATGAGGGAACGGTCGAAACCTACATCACGGCTCTTGGTCGCCGGTACGAGCTCCAATTCTGCTGTGGCGAAATCTTCTTCTTCGATGCCATATTTTTCTTTCAGCATCTGCATGAAAACTTCCTTCGGTTTCAGTTTATCTTCTGCATTGGTGCCAGCGATGGCCTGGAGCTGTTCGCCAGTGATGCCTTCGGCCAGAGTCTTCTTCATCTGGTCCTGGGCCATATGAATCAACAGGTCAGACACGTAGAAAATCGGATCGTCTTCTTTGAGACCCACATTGATTTCTACTTTCTTCCCATCTTTCGTATAAATGACGCCAATCAGTGCCAGCGGAATGCAGGTCCACTGGTATTTCTTGATGCCGCCATAATAATGGGTGCGGAAATACACAATTCCTTCCTGTTCATGAACCGGATTGGCTTTCAGATCCAAACGAGGAGAGTCGATGTGAGAACCGACAATCTTGATGCCTTCATGCACTGGTTCTTCACCAATCACAGCCAGAATGACGGACTTACCCTTCTGATTCCAGTACACTTTATCTCCTGGTTTCAGAGAATCCATGGAGTACACTGGTTTGAATCCATGTTCTTCTGCCTGACGGATAATTTCCTTCGTAGCCAGACGTTCGGTGCGAGCGGTGTCCAAAAATGCTTTGTACCGTTCACCATAAGCCATGACTTCTTTCCGTTCAGCCTCGTCCATACGCTGCCAAACCGACTTGGTTCTGCTATATGTTTCTTTCATGTTATACCCTCCTAGTAGAGAATCATTTTCAATGTATTGCTTTTATATTATAGCTCAATCTGCAGAAAGTAGCTAGTATCTGGTGACTCGTGACTGGTGACTAGGAAAATACAATCCCAGTCACTAGTCACCAGTCACGAGCTACTCATTTTCCCGGAAATACCCTATCCAACAAATACGTCAGTCCCACAAAAATCGCCATCACAATGAAAACCATAGGATACGCGATCACCGTGAGCATAATGGATGATTCTACACTTGTCATTTCTCTTTCTCCTTATATACTATAGCGAAACATGTAATGATTTCTGCTGAGGTTGCAGGGTTCTAAGGGTTCTAAGGGTTCTAAAGGTTTCTCGAATGAGCTAATGACGCTAGCATCCATGGGCACTGTCGAGTATCGCTAGAACCCTCAGAACCCTCAGAACCTTGAGAACCCTTGAGAACCCCTAGAACCCCTAGAACCCTTAGAACCTTCAGAACCTTGAGAACCCCTAGAACCCCTAGAACCCTTAGAACCTTGAGAACCCTGTAACCTCTAGCCAAATCATACCTACTAACTCAAACGCCTAAACCATCGCACCACACTACGTCAGCACCGGAATCAATGCCAACACGAGGCCACCGGCTACCACGGACGCCACTTGTCCAGCTACGTTGACGCCCATGGCGTGCTGGATGATGTAGTTGGTGGGGTCTTCCTTCAGCGCCATTTTCGCAATGACACGGCCCGACATGGGGAAGGCAGAAATACCGCAAGCCCCGATCATGGGGTTAATTTTCTTTTTCAAGAAGAGATTGGCAATTTTAGCAAAGAGCACGCCACCTACGGTATCGAACACGAAGGCCACCGCCCCCAGGACCAGAATTTTCAACACATCCAAAGTCAAAATATTTTCCGCCGTCATGGTCGCCCCAACGGTGATGCCCAGGAAGAGTGTCACCAAGTTAGACAATTCATTTTGCGCTGCATCGGACAAGGAATCGCAGACGCCAGACACTTTCAGCATATTGCCAAACATGAGGGCCCCGATGAGGGGTACAGAAATCGGTGCCAAAATGCCTGCCAGGATGACTACCATGAAAGGAAATAAAAATTTTGCGGTCCATGAAATCGGCTTTTCTGCCCGATAAGGCATACGGATACGGCGTTCTGCCTTGGTGGTCAAAAGTTTCACAATGGGCGGCTGAATAATGGGCACCAGCGACATATAGCAGAACGCGGTCACTGTCAAAGGCGCCAACAGGTTCGTCGCAAATTTTTGTGCTACGAAAATGGTAGTCGGTCCATCAGCGGCCCCGATGATGCCAATCGCTGCAGCTTCGTTGAAAGGAAATCCTACCACAGCTGCCAAGAAAGTCGCAGCAAAAATACCAAAATGAGCAGCAGCAGCAAAAAGCATCACATAAGGCGCCCGGATGAGCGCATCAAATTCGCACATGGCGCCCACCGCAATAAAAATCAAGACAGGAAATAATTCATTCGCAATCCCCGCCTGATAAAGGACAGACAGAAAGCCCGGTTCTCCTCCATCAGTGGGAATCACCGCAAAGTGTCCCGGAATATTCGCCAAGATACACCCCACGCCCATGGGGAAAAGAAGCACCGGTTCATAGTCCTTCTTCACCCCCAACCAAATCAAAAGTCCGCCAATGGCGAACATCACCCAAATGGTGGGATCCGACATCCCCATCACCCCAGTGAACAACTCTTGCAATACAGTTTCCCAGTTCTCCATACAACTCTCCTTTTCTCTTTTTGTAACTAGGGATTGATAGCTAGGGATTAGGGATTAGGACGAGATTTTCCTAATCCCTAATCCCTAGCTACTAATCCCTTTCCCTAGTCACCAGTCACTAGTCACGAATACCATATATATAAAAGAGACCTGACATTTTTCAATGCCAGGTCTCGTATTTTTATTTCCTACCCCCGTGCCATCCGCAGGAAATATCTTATTTAATTGTTTCCATTACAAATTATAACCGAAAAGCGGCAAAATGACAAATATCAAAAGTGCCCAAATGATACCGGCCCCGATGAAAATGCCTGCGGTAATGGCGAAGCCTTCTTTCGATCTCGGTACACCCAGCAGACTGAAATTTCCCAAAGGCCCACGGCGCACCATGAAACCATTATTTTTTCTCTGCTTGAACCACTTCATTTTATTTTCCGCGCCAATGCTATACGCCACCAGCACAGCCACCACAGAAGCCACCAGCCAGTAAATCATAAACCGGGCGGCGCTGAAATCTTTCACATCAGACAAATCAATCAACTGCATACTATCCATGTATCTGACACCCTCCTTGTTATTGTTATGTGTCAATGAAAGTAGGCCATTAGTCACTGAAGTTT
This sequence comes from Paludibacteraceae bacterium, assembly GCA_963597965.1. Taxonomy (GTDB): domain Bacteria; phylum Bacillota; class Negativicutes; order Veillonellales; family Dialisteraceae; genus Dialister. Next base: position 26,871 of record CAVBRV010000006.1, read on the forward strand.
TCGTATATTTTCGCAAACCAGCCATCTACTTTCGTTTCCATTTCATTATATAGTATAGATAGTTTTTTTGCAATTTATGAAATTCGATTGTTGTTGGTTGTTAGTTGTTAGTTGTTGGGATTCAAACAACCGACAACTAACAACCAACAACAGTTTCATTCAAAACGGCCAAATCCATGGAATCAGTACAATGCTCACCAAACAAGAAATAATACAAAGCGGTATGCCTACCCGCACATAATCATCGAAAGAAAGTCCTCCGGGACCGAAGACAAGATAATTCGGCGGCGTCGCCATGGGCGTGGCAAAAGCCATGGACGTTGCCACGCCTACGGCCATCAGGAAGGGCTTCTGATTACAAGACAGGGCCAAAGCCAAAGACAGACCGATGGGGGCCAAAAGAGAAGCACAGACTGTATTGGAAATAAATTGGGTTGCTATATTTGCCACCACAAAAAGAGCAATCATCACCAGCAATGGGGCGGGATGATTTCCAAAGAAATAGAGAATCCACCCCGCCAATTTTTCTCCAGCTCCGGTCTGATACACCGCCACTGCCACAGCCATCATAGCCGCCATGAGAAATACAGTGACCCAATCAAAGCCAGAGTAAAGTTCTCTTTCATGAAGGCAGCCGGTCATGACGCAAAGAATCGCTCCCGAAACGGCAGCTAGCTGCGGCGGAAACCAAGGGGAATCCCAGGCAATCAGCACCAGAACCGTCACCAAAATCCCGCCGGACACCCACATTTTCCAAACTTGATTCCCATCGAAAGGGATTTCCACTTTCTCTTCCGGTTCTATTTCGTCCAGCCAAAACGGATCCATATCTTCGATGCGTTTTCGTCCAAATAGAATCAAGTACAACGCCAATATGATAGACAAAGGGATCCCAATCCAAGCGGATTCAAAAAAGCCAAAACTTTCCATCCCCACCGCCGCCAGTACGCCAGCGGTCACCACATTGGGCGGCGTCCCAATCATGGTGATAGAACCGCCCACATTGGCTGCCACCGCCAAAGACATGAGCACCCGGGAAATAGAAATCCGCCATTCTTCGCAAAGGGGAATCAGGATCGGCATGAGGCATGCTACAGTTCCTGTGTTGGAAGAAACGGAAGAAATAAAAATGGTATATCCCATAGCACAAGCCATGAGCGACATTTCTTGTTTCGGTTGGAGTCGATGTAACACCCAAATCCCCAAATGCCGAATCAATCCTGATTCAAAGGTAGATAGCCCAATGATAAACATACTGCCAAAGAAAACAATGGCCGAATTGGATAGTCCCGCATAGATTTGATCCACCGGAATGCAGCCCAGCAGTCCTAAAGCGGTGCACATCCCCAGGGCCGTCACGGCAAGAGGAATGATTTCCGTGATAAATAAAAACGTTCCGATGGCCAGCACGCCCAGCGTGACATTGGCTGGATCCATGACAAATCCTCCTTATATGATGGTGCTGTTATGGATTAGAGGCTTTCGGTAAACCTCCGCCAGTGATAACAGGTTACTCAGGGTTCTAAGGTTGCTCAGGTTCTCCGAATGTGCGGATAGACACTTTCATTCAATAACCCGCAGAATCTTTCCCTCGCCTACGTCACTTAACAGCATTTCCCTATACTTAGTGGCTGATCAATCATTCATACACTCACTGTTGTTAGTTGTTGGTTATTTGAATCCAGACAACCAGCAACCAGCAACAATCGCTAATCTGTTTTCTTATCAGTTGAAAAGTAAATGAATGAACGCTCACCACTCAAAGTTTCTAATACTCCCCTCATCATACACGTTGCACTTTCATTTGTAAAATAGAAATTAGGGATATTTGAGGTTCTGGGAGCAATGCTATTAAGTTAAGGATATCGATATCATATCTAGGGAAACACTGATTTAATCGTTATTTGAAATGATTCTTGAATTTTTATTCAA
>CAVBRV010000007.1:0-26671 GCA_963597965.1 Paludibacteraceae bacterium
AGGAAAAATTTGAAGCACGTCATGCAAGACGTGTAACAAAGGAATTTCTTCCGATAGTACTCATTGGAAGCAGAAATAAGACCTCCCTCGAGAACTGAAACTTCTGATAGGACCTGTGATCTTCCTTATATATCAATCCATGGAAAAGAAGAAAGCAGGAAATAGCAGAAGGGACGGTGGATATCAGAGTTCTTGTTTCTCGCTTCCCTTGCCGAACCGGCCGGAGGCAAGCAGTACATGGGTGACTGGTGGACTGGCGATTGGTGACTAGGAAAAATATTCCAGTCACGAGTCACCAGTCTACTAGTCACAAAAATCAAATAGGTACAGTGACCGCTTTTATAAGCACTTGCTATACGAGACTCTCTTGGACGACAAACCGTAGCACGCAGTTTACTGCAAAAATAAAAAGCCAGATTTCATCGATAAAATCTGGCTTTTTACAATGCTCATTATCAATTAGAAAGGGCGTTTTTCATCACTAAGCTACCACTAAACTACCACTTTTGCTTTTTTATCCTCCGATTTTTCGTCGGGATGTATGAGCATCTGAGGACCGTGGGGGAGGATTTCCACGGCGTTGATGAGTTGGTCTCTTTGCTTGTGGGTGTAGACTTCTTTCGTGACGTCGTTTCCCATGGCGTGGCCGACTATGATTTTTTGGATGGTGGAGGGCATGCCGTAGTTGTCGGCCAGGGTGACGAAGGTGTGGCGTGCATCGTGGGGGCGGTGGTCTTTTATGCCGAGGGCTTCCAGGGCTTTATAGACTTTTGTCATGTTGACTAGGCCGTGGAGGGAGAAGAGGTCGCGTTTGGGATCGGGGGTTAGTAGGTGCTGGCTGTGGGCGAAGAGTGAGAGGTTGTAGAAGTATTGGACCAGGGGGCGGATGCATTGGGCGAGGGGGATGATTCTATTTCGTCCGGCGGCTGTTTTGATTCCGCCTATCATGTAGCCGTCGCCGAGGTGGACGTTTTCCATCATGATGGTATTGAGTTCGCCGGGGCGGGTGCCGGTGTAGCATTGAATGAGGATGATTTTTATAATGTCGCTATCGGCATTATTCCAAAGCAGGCGCATTTCTTCTGTGGTGAAGGGGCGGTGCATGGTGGATTTTTCGGACCGTTTGTATTTGACGAAGTGGGAGTAGTCTTTGCTGGTTAGGTCATTTGCCATAGCGTAGTCGAAAATCATGTGGTAGACGGTGGCAATTTGTTTACTGCTCTTGCCTGATAGTCCGCTCTGATCGACGACGGATTGGAGGTGCAGGGTTCTGATTTCGGAAATAGGAAGTTTTGCGAGTTTGGAAACGTGTTTGTTATAGGTGAAGATACAATTTTTGCTGACTGGGCTGTCTATGTTCTTTCGTTCCAGCACTACTTGGTTCCAGATTTGGCCGAGCGTGATTTGGCTGGAGGCTTGGGAATCTTTGGTCAGGCGGAAGATTTCCAATGCGTCCAGGGCTTCTTTCTTCGTGGCAAAACTACCGAGGTATGTCCGATTGGCAACGCCACCTTCCTTCAGACCGTAGGTGATGACTGCCATCCAGGGGCGACGGCGAGGGCGATCGCTTCTTTTATATACACTACCTGTTCCTTGGGGACGTCTAGTGAATCGCATAATAAAAACCTCTCTTTCTGTAGGAAATGAGGTCATGACATGCTATAATAATAGCGTAATGACCTCATTTGAAAAGTTGGGAAATTACACCCGCTGAAAGAGTACTGGTAATACCCTTCAGCACTAGCCGTATCCATATTGCAAGTATGGGTACGGCTTTTAACATGTAAAAAAGCAATTAAAATAGGGGACGATATCCGAAGATATCATCCCCCTAAAACGGTGAACCGTTTTTTCTTGTGTATATATACTACACGATGGGGAACCATTTGTCAATGATTAAGATGATAGCATCGAAAGTTGATTTTATGAGGCTATTTTCAGAATAGTCATGGCGCTTGAAAAGCCGATCAGCAAATTCATGCAATTCAATAGATAAATGATTGTCCACACCTGGACTGCTTACTATTTGCTTATGTGCATACAGACAGGATATAATTTCCGAAATCCTTTCATTGGATAACTTATTTGCTATCGTAGTAACGTTTAGCCCGATACTCTTTAACTGCTTAACCATTCTTGTATCTGCCTGACGATAAACCGCTTGTGATTTGTCACGAAGATCACTAATAATACAATTATTATGTGCTGCTGCATTTCGTAGACGCTTAATTGTTAGAAACAAATAGAAATTGCTTATCATTGCTCGGTCTTCTTTTATTAGCTCGCGAAGTTGGCGAGCTTTACCACTTTTAGAAATAGGGGCATGTATTTTTCGGCATTCTATCTCAATTTGCGCATATGCAGCGTTATCACTATTCAGTAAGTGATTGGCGCAATATTTATAAAAGGAGATAAAACTGCCAAAAGAGATGATTTCGATAAATACCCACAGAGGATAGCAGCCTTTATATTTTGCGTAGGCTTGACGGCAATAAGGACTTTTAGCGTTTCTCGAAAGTTCTTGATTGATATAATTTCTTTCTTCCGCTGTAAGACTGTTCAGATAATCAGATACAATCGAATAACCGTTTTCATCATCCTTCAGGGTGATTCGTTCTAACAATTTTACTTTGGAGAAATGCTCAATATTTAGCGACATTTTTAGCATTAAAGCACGAAGATACATGTCAATAACTGCAAGGTCTACCAGCGTAGCAAAATCTAAATGAAGATATTGCTGACCGGTTATATCTTTAGGGTAATTCTTGCGATAAGCACTTAGTTTAAATAGATAACTGTTACATTGAAGATAATGCAGAGCGTCAGCTTTCGTCATGACGTTAAACGTTATCCCTTTTTTCTCCAAATGTTTTATCTGATCTGGATAACTTAATTTAGGTTTATATCCCATCATCTCATCCTTCCTTTATATCTCCAAAAAGAAAATGCCACCGCTATAACAGCGATGGCATTTTCTAGACCAGGTCTCGAAAGACTTCGGTCAATTCACCTATGCTTATTATAGCAAACAATTTATCATTGTCAATGACAGCATTTACTACCTAAATCTCACCACTATGACGTTTCCGTCTTTTCTGATAACTTAGGTTTAATAAATTCATATTGAGAATCAAGGACCGCATCTACGGCAGCTTTTCCAGCAGGGGGAAGTTGCCGGTATTTTTTTTATCATTTCCTTTTCTTTATCAGCTAAAGAAATATCATTTCCAACTGTTATTTTAGGATTGAGTAAATCAGAATAGTAAAGATCATCAATAGACACCTTATACAATTCAGCAAGTTTTCCTACCACTCCTAAAGGTGGATCAGCGATTCCAGACTCCCATTTTTGTACAGTAGTGAAAGACTTCTTGTTTAGATATTGCGCAATATAGCTTTGTGAATAGCCAAATTTTAATCGTAAATATTTAAGATTAGCACCTAACATAAAATCACCTCTTTCAATTCATCTGTTAGCATATTACCATAGTTTTGAACAATATTCAAGAAAATGTGAATTAAATTCAAATACTCCTTGACACTTGAATATTATTCATGTACTATATAGACAACAAATTCAAGGAGGTGATTGATTTATGAAATATGCCCCAAAAGAATTACGAGCAAGAACTGGCGAAAGTCAACGCGATGTAGCAAAAGTGCTCGGTATTTCCTATCAAACGTATTGTGCTTGGGAAAACAACCTTGCAAAAGTTCCGATTGGGAAAGTTGCCAAATTATGCGATCATTTTAAAATTAGACTTTCGGAAATTAAATACGAGTAAATGAAGTTCCTTTTTTATGCGATAAATACAGAATTAAATTCAAGCATAAGCAAGACCGTTAAATTATCAGACGTTAAAGAAAGGAGGGAAATGAGATGAATGTATTAACGAAAGAAGCAGCAGAAGACCTCCGTGACTGGATGCGGGAAGAATTGAAAAGTGTCAGACTCGCCGAAGAAGCGGAATCCCAAAAGGGCAACAAAGAAGAAAGCTATTTCTCCTCCGGCATGCAGCCACCCTTTATTATCGCCATAAGCGTTGTTACCGTAGGAAAAGACTTGGATAGTCTGATCCATCGGTTTACCCGTGATATTGAGGGATACCAGAAAGTCAAAGAGAAAAATCTGAGCCCATTTACGAATGGAGTAGTAGAAGGAAGAATAGCCGCCAGTGAAGAAATCATTGCACGGCTGAAAGGGCTCAAAGGCCAAGCCGGAGTGGAAGGAGGAAATAGAGATGGCAATTAGAGTACCTATCCAAGTGGCAGCGACCTTACTAGGGAAGAGTATTAACTTTGTCCGGTGGGGACTCCAGCAAGGCAAGCTTCCTTTTGGCTATGCAGTCAAAAATCCAGAAACGATCCGAGACCGGTACAGCTATTGGATTGATCCGGGTATGTTGGCCGTTATGACCGGGAAGTCTCTGGAAGAATTGGAAGCCCTCAGCAATGCATACCGGGACAAGGTCAAGGAGGACCGGAAGCGCCTGGAAGAAGAACGGGCCGCCAAGATTCTTAGTATGAGACGGTATAAGAAGAAGGGCAGAAAGTCTCGCAAAGAGGCATAAGTGTACAGAGTAAGGAAGGTATTATTCCGGCGGATAGAGAGAAGGTGAGATAGATGATCAAAGAGCCTATTGAATCACCAGAAGATATTCAGTCCAATCTGAAAGAATATCAGTCGATCGCAGAAGAAGTCATTCAAGTCATGAAAAAGCACGGCTTGAAACAAAGGCATGTAGAGGATGTCTTTGGAGCAGTGAAAGCCGTGCTGAATAGCAGAGAAATTTAATTAGTGGTTGTAGTTCTTGATCGCAGCTTTGATGGATTCAAAATGTGCAAAATAATTTTTAACTAAAATTTCGTCTTGCATATAACAATCCAGATCGCGGATTCTAGAAGTATCTGTAGTGACTCTGTCCGCATTTGGAACTCTCCGTTGGAGAGCCAATAGGGCTAAATCGTGCGCAATTTTATCAATATCATTATCTGTAAATTTCACAATACCACCTCCTTCCTATTCATTCATTATAGCAGGAAGGAGAAAGGAGGAGAAATGAGAAAAAAGAATATTGAAGTAGCAGAGAAATCTAAACGTGAAGTAGCATTCTCCCATCTGCAGCGCGCTTTGTCCGCCGCTGGATGCAACATCAAAGGATTTGAAGAAGTCGAAACAGACCGCGGAGAAAGAATCATCATCGCACATTTTCCATCTGGCGACAAATACGCCAATATCACAGCGGATAGTGCACCTACCGCCTTGTGGGACGTATTGAGACAGATCCCGGATTTGAGAATGTAGGACGAAAAATGAAAAAGAGATATGCCGGGAAGTTGTTGCCTTCTCAAACATATCTCTTTAACCAGCTGAGCGGTTTAGCAGGCCGCAAAGCTGCTCCATTTTGTTAGCACTGACTCTGCATTCAGAACCATCATCCACAAGGTACTCGAGCATTAAAAATTTGCCTTGCTTCAAACAATCCCAAAACGGTTTGCTAGACCGCTTCTATGAAGCCTCACATCACTTAGACAGAGGAGAGAACTGCCGCTGCTTGTGCGCCGCAGCGAGTATCAGTGTTTCAGTGCACAGGCGGAAATCAAAAACTGTCCCAACATAGAACAGCCCTCTCTTCCCGACGAATCAAAATTTACCCGAAGGTAGGATCCGCCACACCTTAATTATACCGGAAACGGCTCAAACCGTCAAAAGTATTACACAAAGGAGGGACGGAAGATGAGAGATTTCATTCTTAGGATTGTAGAAGCCAGAAAGGGGAAGAAGTGGAGTCAGTATCGGCTAGCAAAGGAAGCCCATGTTTCCCGCGAGATGATAGCCAAATTAGAACGAGGGAAGCACATTCCCAAAGTAACAACAGCAGATAAACTCTGCCGAGCGTTAGATATTACATATACCATAGGAGGCACAGATTGACAGACGATGAATTAAGAGCCTTGGGTTTGGGATCCATGTACGTGAGACTGCACGAAGTGGAAATCCATTGCCGAGATAATGAGCGAAAAATCATTCACCTTCGGAAAGTTATAGACAATCTGATCAATATCATCATTATCGAATTGGTGGCCGTCATGGCCTTTGCCTTCGTGATTGGATGTCTGATTGGAGACTTTCTCTGGAAAGTGATTTCCACATTGATAGGAGGTACACCATGAAAAAGAGTATTGTACTTATTCTGTTGGTACTACTGAGTGGCTACTACGTCATCGCACAGCGTCCGGTGGTGCCGATGCAGCGCGTTACCGTTCAATGGGGCGACACCATCTGGGCCATTGCAGAAAAACACACCCCGCCTGGAGAAGATATCCGAAATGTGGTTTACCAAATCAAAGAAGACAATGGCATCAAAGATGGAACCACACTGCAACCTGGGGACGTCCTAGAGGTACGGCAATGAGAAAAGCGAAGTACAACGAATGGCACGAATACAGATGGATGATCACTCATCTGGCAAGTAAAGTACCTTACAATAAAAAACTCCATGCCAGAGACAGAAGAGCCAGCATAGAGGAATGGGTAGAAATGTGGATTTATATCAGGAGGTACAAGTTCCAATGACAAGTAAGGAAAAAGAAAATCTGATTGCACTCTTGCGGAAGCGGGCAGACTGGGAACTGAGCAAGCAGATGGAAGCCATCAATGACAGCCCCAACGGCCAGGTCACTTATAGTGAGGCTATGCACCGCGGTGCCCATGAAGTTTTGGAATGGGCCATTCAGGAAATCAAGAAAGAGGCATGACATGAAAATTGAGACGAAATTCAATATCGGAGACAATGTGTTAATCAATGGCGAAAGGTATACCGTATCTGCTATTTACATTAAAGTCACAGATAGCGGAGAACAAGAAATTCGAGTTCATGGGCGAAAGGTGTATGGAGAAGACGAGAATGGCCGCTACACCATCGGAGATTGTGCTTTGGAAAAAGATGTGGTAGCAGACCCGCTGGCAAAAAACTAGTGAGTTAATTCATCATCAATACTTTTGAAGACTTTATCCAAACGATCAAAAATACGAGCATTATTCTTTTCAATAACTTCTACAAGGACTTCTGGAGTGACGGCCGGTAGTCCTTTGCATATTTCCAATATTTCTTCTTTGGAAAGGCCAATGCGATCTGGTAAATGATTCATAATAGCACCTCGTTATAGCGGGCCTACCAAAGATAGTATAGCAGAAAGAAAGTAAACATGAGATGGAAGAAAACCAAAAAACATGGTTATATTTGTGCCCGATGTAAAAGACCCATTCCGATCGGAGAAGAAATGACCGAGAAGATAGATGGGAGATGGGTACATACCCATCGAGACTGTCCACGGTATTTCAGCGTGGCTAAAGGGACCGGGACGCTAGACGATATGATTCACGAGGCACTGGATGGTGGACCTGGGAACCAAATTAGAAAACATAAGTATGGAGGATAAAAAATGGAACGCTATAGTCTTAATAACGACGAAAACCCTTAGGAAGAGCTTGGCAAGTGGTTAGAGCAGCAAGCGAACATTCAGGCTGAATACGCAGAAAAAGAAGGAAACAGAGATTTCAGACTAGTACACATTGGCTTAATGATAGGATTTGATCGATGCAAAAATTATTGTACTAAATATACCAGCGATTTGTCCAAAAAGTTAACCCTAGAAGCGAAAATGCTTAAAAGAGAAACTTTATGTCAAAGAATAGGTCATTTCAACGAAGAAGATAGTTTAATTATTGCGAAATGGGCGAATATGGTAATTGAAGAAATTATAGGGGCTTGCCAAATTTACGGAAAATAATAAGCATGATTAGATTATCCAAATCCAACCGAAAGAAACTCTTCCAGCTCGTAGAAGAAAGAGACAACGATCTCTGGGAAATCTACGAAGAAATCCTGGGCATCCCCTTTCCGGGAGAACGAATCCATTGTCACCACGTCAAACCAGTAGCCAGTGGCGGTGAAGACATCGCCGAAAATCTCATTTCCTTATCACCGGCGGTGCACTTCTACCAATTCCATACCGGCTGGGGAAGCGTCAATAAGAGCTGGCAAGTCAAAGCCATGCTGTATTTACAATGTGAGGCGGTGAAACAACGGCACGAAATCCATTCCGCAGAACTACAAAAGATATACGACACTTCCGAAACTACCCGTATACAGAAGACCCGGAAAGGGTGCGTGCCAGAGAAGAAACCAGGATTTATGTTCTGAGTTTCGATAACATCATCTGCCCCGTATGTCACAAGGAACTTCCTTGTGCGATTGCCTGCCCTATATATAAGAAAAATATATGTATGGAGCATTGTACAGGTTGTGAATACCATGAACCAGCTACACCGGCCAACAATGAAATGTGCAACAAAAAAAGGCACCTATAGAAATAGGTGCCCCGGATGTATGAATACATCAATAATTATCTATATGGAAGTATATCATATGTCCTTTGAAAAGTCCATACAAGGCCGATAAAAAAGGGAGCTTTTGGCTCTCTTTTCCCCCTTGTTAAGAGTATTAATTGGAGGACACATGCCATACCGAAAAGAGATTTTTGCTTATCCAGGCGGCCAAGAGGTGAAGAAATATTTCACCCCACGTCTAGGGGGGAAGAAAACCAGGCTTCCAAATTTCAATCCCACCCCGGAAGATGTAAAGAAAGTCAACTCCAAAAGGCGGGAAGAAAATCTCCGGCGAATCATCCTGACCAATTTCAAACGAGACGACGTATATCTGACCCTGACCTATGCCGAGGAACCGGAATCCTATGAAGACGCCAAGAAGAAACTTTCCAAATTTCTGAGAACCCTGAGAAGGAAGTACCGGAAAGCGGGAAAGGAACTCAAATACATTTACACCACAGAAAGCAGAGGAAAGAGAATCCATCACCACCTACTTCTGAACTACGAAGACGGCTTTTGTTCCAGAGACCTAATCCAGGAGTGCTGGAAAGAAGGGATGATCAACTACTATGCCTATCTGCATTATGACGGTGGACCGGACGACGCTAAACGCATGGCGTCTTACCTGATCAAGGAAACCGGCCGCACCATAGGAGAGGGGGAACAGAAGAGAAGCTACATACCATCCAGAAATCTCAAGAAACCCAAAGTCTACTACAGAACCATCCATTCGAGGAATTGGAAAGAAAGACCATCCTCGCCGAAAGGGATGGAGCTGTATGAAGTCATCAACACCTATACCAACGAAGGCTACCCCCTGCAGTTGGCAAGGTACAGAAAACGAGGAAGACAAAATGAATAGCGAAGAATGGGCCAAACAAGACAAAACACCAGGTACCGTAGTCTATGCCCTGGGAATTGGCGGAGTCCCTACAGACTACCAGATTGAATCCACCATTGCATGCGGCGCCACCCTCAAGAAAGAACTGGCCGACGGGCGAATGGAAGAGACCTTCTGCAAATATCAGCAGATTATGACCCAAGAACAATATGACGCCTGGAAAGACCGCCAAAGAAAAGCGGGCCGCCTTTTCGAGAAGACCTGCAAGATTTGCGGAAAGCATTTCGAGACCATGAGTAGAACTGCCACCACCTGCAGTGAAAAATGTGCCACCGAAAGCAAACACCGGGCAGCCCGCAATGCCAAGAGAGGGAAACCGATCCACCTGGAAGGCAGTGTCAGAATAGGCACCTGGCAACGATCCTGCATCGTATGTGGGAAAACCTTCACCACAGATAAACCGCGAGCCCGAATCTGCAGCGAGGCCTGTCGCAAAGCGAGAAGAAAAGAACAGAACCGCCTTTGGCATGAAAAACATCCGAAAGGAGCCCAACTATGACAGAACTTTGTGCATTCCTGCTAGGTGTATTCGCCGGGGGACTGATTGCCCTATTTACCATAGGCCTCTGCATCGCAGCGGAGAGAGGAGATAAAGAATGAACATTACGAAAGTCACAAACAGAAAAGCTATTTCAAACATGGGAAAGGAGAAATCAGTGTGAGAATTGAAAAGAATGCATCTTGGCTAGAAATTGTTGATTGGCTGAAGGAAGAGTACACCAAACTGGCAATTAGTGATAGCACAGAAGGCGTAGTTCTTTTACGTGTTGTTATCTGGACAGATGATGGCGGCAAAGAGGTTATCAAATTGCCGGTTACTACTGTTCCTGAAATTTACAGAGCATCACAAGAAGAACTAGACCGCTGGAAAAAGAAACGTTATGTGGTTAAATCCCACATGGAAGAGGATAGTAGGCCAATACAAACTCTATTTGTCAAAGTGAAGGAGGCAATCGATGAATAACGTAGAAATCGAAGGAAACCTGGCACGAGACCCCGTAATCCGCGCCACCAAAACAGGAAGGGCCGTGGCATCCTTTACCGTAGCCACCAGCCGTAAATATGCCACACCCCAAGGAGAAATGAAAGAACAGACTTCCTACATCAACGTAGTAGCCTGGGGAACATTGGCCGAATCCGTAGGGAATTGTCTCAAGAAAGGGTACAAATGCAAAGTCTCCGGGTATTACAACACAAGGTCCTACGACACCCTGGACGGACAGCGGCACTATGTATCAGAAGTCGTGGCCGAAGGCATCTGGCAACCCTTAACCCCAAAAGAACCATCATCCAATCCACCCACCTATGCAGATAAGTGGAGACAGGAAGCACAGCAACCGGCTAATAATTCCACATCAAACAACGGATTTAACCAGTTCGGACAAAGCCAACCGGATAAAGCACCATTTCCAGAGACCAACGAAGACATCCCATTCTAGGAGGTAGACCATGACAGAACAGCAGGTTTTACGTGTACTGCAGAAAGTCTACCGGCAGCAAAACCTGCTGGACACCACCAAAGCAGAATTGAATCACCTCATCGAAACCATAGGACCGAAAGCCATTGATCCGCAAATGCCCAAAACGTCCGGCGGAAAACCGTCAGATATTTCCAAGACCCTATCCGGGGTAGAAGCACGGAGAAGCCGTCTGATCAATCGCCTGCTGAAACAGGTAGACAAGATGATCACCCTCAAGACCAATGCCTATGACCTCATTTCCCTATGCAGAAACGAAGAAGCCCAATCCATCCTCATAGACCGCTACATGCGAAACATGAAATGGGAAGATATTATCGCAGCTCACAGCTACTCAAAGACAAGAGTTTTTGTGTTTCGTAAAAGAGGAATCCGTGAAATTGCGATGAATACGAAGAAAACCGCCAATAAAAAGACGGGACAAAAGTGAACTCTCAAACCTGCTATAATGGTAGTGTGAGAAAATTGAATAGCAAGACTGAACGCAGACCCGCCAAGTATGGCGGGTTTTTGCGTAGAAAGGAGGACCCATGGCCAAAGGGAAATGGCAAAAGTGGGTAACAAAAAACGGCCTGCTCCAAATTGGCGCATGGGCCCGCAATGGATTAACCGATGAAGACATCGCTCACAACATAGGAATTTCCACTTCCACACTGTACGACTGGAAGGCCAAGCATCCGGAGATATCGGAGGCCCTAAATATTAATAAAGCAGTAGCGGACATCATCGTCGAAAATGCCCTATTCAAAAAGGCCGTAGGATGCACCGTCACAGAGACCATCAAAAGCACCATCAAGAATCCAAACGGAACCGTCACAGAAACCACCATTGAGAAGACCAGAGAACTGCCACCAGACACCACGGCCGGCATCTTCTGGCTCAAGAACCGAAGGCCGAAAGACTGGAGAGACAAGCAAGAAGTAGAACTCTCCGGTAACGTAGGATTGACCGAAGCACTAAAGAAAGCGAGGGAGAGACGCGATGAATCAAGACATAGTGAATGACCTGGCGGATTTATCCCGTGATCCCCTGGCATTCGTCTACTGGGCATTCCCCTGGGGAGAAGGACTACTAGAGAACCAAACCGGCCCCGAAGAATGGCAGAAAAAGATCCTGAAACACATCGGAGAAAATATCTCACCCGATCGGGTAGTCCAGGAAGCCGTTGCATCTGGACACGGTATAGGGAAATCCGCCCTAGTATCCTGGCTTATCCTATGGGCTATTTCCACTCACGAGAACACCAGAGGCGTAGTCACAGCTAACACAGAGACACAGCTTTTAACAAAGACATGGCCGGAACTCATGAAATGGCACGCTATGTTTATCGCAAGAGACTTGTTCAAAGTCACCGCTACCGCTATCTTTGCTACCGAACCGGGGAGAGAAAAGAACTGGCGTGCCGACGCCATCCCATGGAGTGTTTCTAACCCGGAAGCATTCGCCGGACTCCATAACCAGGGAAATAGAACCTTTCTCATTTTTGATGAAGCCTCTGCCATCGACGACAAAATATGGGAAGTCGCAGAAGGCGCCATCAACGACGCCAATACTGAAAGACTATGGTGTGCTTTTGGGAACCCCACACGAAACACCGGGAGATTCTACGACGCCTTCCACAAATTCCGCCCCTACTGGAACAATCTGCAAGTGGACTCTCGAAGCGTGCGATTTTCCGACAAAGTGAAAATCAACCAGTGGAAAGAAGCCTATGGAGAAGATAGCGACTTCTTCAAAGTCCGCGTCACCGGAGAATTTCCAGACGCCTCTGACCTGCAGTTCATTCCCTTGAAACTCGTCAAAGACGCCACAGAAAGAAACCTGCACCCACACCAGTACAACTTTGCACCGGTGATCATAGGCGTAGACCCGGCATGGACCGGCGGAGACGCCACATCCATCTACCTGAGACAAGGCCTCTACTCCAAGAAACTCGCCCGTATCCCGCGAAACGATAATGACATGATGATCGCCAACCTCATTGCCCGATACGAAGACCAGTACAACGCAGCTGCCGTCAACATCGATTTAGGATACGGGCAAGGCATCTATAGCGCAGGAAGTACCATGGGAAGACAATGGAACCTCATTTCCTTTGCCAATAGCTCACCGGCCCCGGCATGCGTCAACATGCGAGCCTACATGTGGTACGAAATGAAAAAGTGGTTTCAGACCGGCGGCGTCATAGAGAACGATCAAGTTCTCATAGACGATTTAACCCACGTCGAACTCAAGCCCACCATGGACGGCCGCATCCAGCTAAGGTCCAAAGACGAAATGAAGAAACAAGGCATCCCGTCCCCAAACGACGCCGACGCCTTAGCTTTGACCTTTGCCGTGCCCGTCACCCAATCCACAGGAAGCGTAGTCAATACAGACTACGACCCATTTGACTGAAAGGAGGACATTATGTGCAGCTCCATCTTTGGCGGAGGAAAAAGCTATACTCCGCAGATTCAGAAAGTAGACCCGGCCGTGACCAACGTCACCTCTAGCGACGTCAGCGCATCCGGTTCTTCTGATGCAGAAGCAGCTAGAAGAAAACGATTGAGACAGGGATTTGCGGCAACCACCCTGGCGACCCAGTCGCAGAGCAAGAACACCCTTGGCTAGTCTAGCAGCCGACACCTTCAACCCGGAATACATCCCGGCTGACGGCCCGATTAAAGTACCTGAACGAAAAGTTGCCGCATCCAGAGTCAGGGCTTTAGCCGAACAGCGCCAAAACTGGGAAAAAGTCTGGAAAGAAATCAGAGACTACCAACTTCCCTACCTGGGAGAATTTGAAGACACCGGCGATACCACCAACCGAGGCCGCAAGAAAGACACTAAAACCGTCAACGGTGTAGCCTGGATGGCCGACGTTGCTTTTGGCGCAGGCGTCATGAGTGGCCTCACACCTCCATCGAGGCAATGGTTCAAAATGGGATTTTCCCGAAGTGAAGTAGAAGAAGACATAGAAGCCATGGCCGTACTCGACCAACGGCAGAAAATTCTTGAATACTACCTTCACAAGTCCAATTTCTACAACTGCATCCATACCTGCTACATGGAACTCCCCTTTGGCCAAGCGCCACTAGGAGTATTTCCATCCCTGGAAACCGGCGTCAGATTTCAGAACTACACCATAGGCACCTACTACCTTGACGTAGGCCCTGGCGGAAGGGTAAACACCTTCTGCCGGAAATTCCGAATGACACCTGTCCAGATCGCAGAACAGTTTGGAGACGACAACCTGCCCAAAGTGGTACAAGACGCCTTGAAAGGGAACTCCAAATATTCCCAACCTATGACCATCGTCTGGCTTGTCATGCCCAACAACAAACGCATTACCGGCATGCCGGGAAATAAAAACATGCCCTACACATCCCTGTACTGGCTCGAAGGCCACGGAGACGAATACCTCTATAGCGGAGGCTTTGAAGAATTTCCTGTCCCTGTAGCGCGATACCAAGTCAACGGCCAAGATTCCTATGGACATGGCCCCGGATGGTATGCGAGAGGAGAAGCCAAAGAACTAGACGTCAAGAAACGCGACCTATTGACCTGCATCGAACTGCAAGTCAAACCACCTGTTGTAGGACCGGCGGAAGTGAAGCAAATCAACCTCATCCCTGGCGGCTACACCAAAGAACAAATTACCGGCCAATCCCAAATCAGGCCCTTGTTCCAGGTACAAGGCAATCCCCAATGGATGTACCAATCCATCCAGGAAAGCGCAGACACTATCAAACGATTCTACTCTGCTGACCTCTTCCTCATGCTATCCAATAGCGTAGACGATCCCCAGAAGACTGCACGAGAAGTCATGGCCCTGCAACAGGAAAAACTGCAGCAACTAGGACCGGTAGTAGAAAGACTCCAAGATGAATTTCTTTCACCTATCATCGAACGAACCTACAACATTCTGGAAAGGCAAGGATATTTCCCGCCCATTCCAGATGATATAGCCGAAAAATTCCAAGACGAAGAAATCAAAATCGAATACATCTCCCCATTAGCCCAGGCACAGAAGATGAGCGGTTTAACTAACATTGAACAAGCCATCGCCTTTGTGGGACAAATGGCGCAGATCTGGCCTGACTCCATCAAGAAAGTGGACCCAGTCGGCACCATATCCGAATACTTTGAACTCTTAGGGGCACCGGCCAAGATTCAGCGATCCAATGAAGAAGTCTACCAGATGATGCAGCAAGAACAGGAACTTGTTGAACAGCAACAGCAAGTCGCCCAAGCACAGGCTATGGCACAAGCCGTTGCCCCAGCCGCCCAGGCTGCTAAGAATCTAACAGACGCCGCCCATGACGGCAACCCGGCCTTGCAGCAACTCATGGGCATTAATGAACCGGGGCTGAGTACATCATGAAACACGTCATCACCGATCCAAACTCCAGTAATGCAACCTGGAACCAATACATCGAAGACGAATACCAGGACAAAGACAAAGTTGCCTGGCAAAAAATCCTGGAAACCAAAGAGGGCCGCTGGCTCTTTGAAAGACTTCTGGAAAAAACCGCCTATAGGGCCAACGTCTTCACCGGAAATTCCTGGACCTACTACAACGAAGGCAGAAGAAGCATTGGGGTAGAAATAGACCAATGGATAGCTGACCTGTTAGGTATGCAAGGCGTCGAACTACGGCAACAAGCAGAAAGAGAACACATCGCATTTAGAGAAGAACAATGGAGGGTATTCAATGACACCGAAGACGAAGAGTGAAATCACCAAAGCAATCATCTTTATTCTGGCCTTCTTTGGAGTGGCCTTTTTCCTGATTCAGCTCATGAACTAAGGAGGAACAGAAATGAACGATCACACGAATACATTAACCTGGAATCTGCAGACATTCGCTGAACCGACCGACAGGGATAATTCAACAAACAATCCTGAACCGGCAGACAATCCACCAGATACCCTGGCGAATACCTCGAACACCCCACAGGGAAATGATAATCCCACGCAGCAGGGGAATAGCAACCAACCGGGGAATAATAACCCCGCGCCATCCCTTTTACAGCAGGCGTTAGGGAATCAGCCCACATCCTATGACTTCACCCAGTCCCTACCGGAAGGATACGAACTGGATGAAGCCACCAGCAAAGCCTTTGGGGACATCTGCAGTGGAATGAAACTGACCAATGAACAGGCCAACCAAATCGCCGCCTACGGCTTCCAGTGGCAGCAGCAAGTCCTGGCCAACATGCAGGCACAGGAACAAGCCGCCTATGCCAAAGAAGCAGAAGAAACCCAAGCCTTCTTTGGAACCAAATTTGACGACACCATGAAAAACGTGACCATTGCCGTCAATTCCCTGGAACGACAATATCCAGGCTTTACCGAAGCCTTGAACAGAGGCGGCGTAGGTAACAACAAAGCCATGCTCCAGGTACTCGCCAAAGTAGGGACACTCTTGAAAGAAGACCCCGGCGTAGGAGGCGGAAGCCCGGCCAAAGCAAATAATAACCCATATCCAAACACCAACTGGGATGATTTATAAGGAGGAACACAAATGGCAACAGTAGGAGACCTTTCTCTCACCTTTAACGACCTTAGAAAAAGACAGACCATCGATGGAAACATCGACAACATTATCGAACTCGTACAGCGCTCCGATCCCATCATGGATCAGATTCGCTGGATGCAGGGCAATCTCCCCATGGGAAATAGAACCACCCAGAGAACCAGCCTTCCTAGAGGTAGCATTCGTCGGATCAACCGCGGCGTAGATAACTCCAAATCCACCACCCGACAGATCACCGATACATGCGTAATGCTCGAAGGCCATTCCATGATTGATAAAAAACTCTTGCGTCTGCAGAACGATCCCATGGCCTATAGAATGTCCGAAGACCGCGCTATGGTGATGGGCATGACCCAGCAGGCATGCGACATGATCTTCTATGGCAACGGAGACAAGAACCCGGAAGAATTTAACGGCATCGCGACCCGCCTCAATTCCTACGGCGGCAAAGTAGGTGACGCTTCTTATCAGGTTATCAACGGCGGTGGTACCACAGCAAAGAAACAGACCTCTGCTTACCTTGTCTGCTTTGGCGACCAGGCCGTAACCGGTATCTATCCGAAGAACTCTACCGCCGGCTTCTCTCGCACCGATAAAGGCGAAATCATGGCCGATGATCCCGACGGCAACCAGTACGAAGCCATGCTGACCATCTACAACTGGGACCTGGGCCTTACCGTCCACGATCCTAGAATGTTGGCGGCTGTCAGAAACATTGATACCGCCACTTTAGCCCTGGAATCTGCCACCGCAGAACAGAAGAAAGCCATTGTCGATAAGATGATCATCGCCCAGCACAGAATCCGCCACTTCATGAACGTCAATGTGGCATGGTATGTATCTCCGTTCATGATGACCCTCTTGAACCTGTACTACAACGACAAAGCCAACGTCTACATTACTAGAAAAGAAGCCATGGACGGTATGCCTGAATACTACGTCAATGGCATTCGCGTTCTCGAAGAACAGGCCATCACCGACGAAGAAGCAGTTATCAAGGAGGCAAAATAATGATTTACGATGCAGAAAACACATTCATGTGGAAACAGAACTTAGCTACCTCTACTGCCAGTGACGTAGTCGCTAACTCCGGCGGTGGTGACGCCTATGACCAGCTCTTTCTGGCGGCCCTTGTCAATGCAGCACTGGATAAAGACGCCACCTTGACGCTGCAGACCTCTGACACCGCCTCTATGGCGTCTCCCACCACCCTCTGCACCCTTCCCGTGACCAAAGACGAAGGCTCCAGAGCCTCTGTCAAAATTCCTCACGGAATGAAGAAATACATGAGAATCATCGTGACCGGTGCCGTATCCGGCACGCTGACCGCCGCATTGGTGACCGACGTTGACCTTAGATGATTTGAACAACACACCAAAATTAGAAGACCTGTCTATGAACGAACTCCGAGCTAGACTCTACGAAGCCGGCATCGAATACAAGGACAGCGATAACAAAGAAAAACTGATTCAGTTAATCAAAAAATATGGCTAACAGCAAGGCGCGATTCTTCCGCGCCGCATGGGGATAAAACCTTATCCTTGTGCGGAACGGAAGAATCCGAAGGAGGAACCATGAACGCAACCGATATTTGCAACATCGCCCTAGGGGCCATCGGACAAGGAACCATCGATTCTATCAACGAACAATCCGAAGCCGCTAGAGCCTGCAAACTCTACTACGGCCTGACACGACAAAACCTGCTTTCCATGTACCCATGGGAATTTGCCCATAAGAACATCAAACTAGCCCTCTTAGATAAAACCACTCCCGGCTGGAACTACACCTATGCATTTCCGGCTGGGGCCCTGGTGATTCGTAAAATCTACGACACTCCCTTTGCCAAAGAAAAAGACAACGGGAATCCCACCTACAGCGTAGTAGCCGTAACAGAAAATCAAAAAGCTATTTGCACAGACATCAAAGACGCCTATTGTGACTTCACCTTTGATGTAGAGAATGCCGCTATTTTCCCGCCCACCTTCACCCAGGCCCTGGCGTATAGCCTAGCGGCCGCTTTGTCCTATCCGCTGTCCCGTTCCAATGACATGCAGCAGATGAACTACCAACTGGCCCAAAATGCCATCCAGCTAGCCAAGTACACCTCTGCCATCCAGGACGAACACAAACCCTTCTATCCGGATAGCTATGCAGACGCGAGGTTATAACCATGCCAAAAGAAACCATGTATGTCATGCAATCCTCTTTTGCCACCGGAGAAATTTCTCCCGAAGTAGCAAGTCGCATTGACCTAGAGAAATACCAGGCCGCTTTATTGCAGGCCGAAAACTGCTATATCCGTCCCTACGGCGCTGTATACAAACGCACTGGATCCCTCTATTGTGGTTTGGCCAAGAAATCCAAAGTCAGACTGATGGAGTTTAAATCCAGTATCAGCAATGCCTTCTTGCTGGAAGTGGGGGACCGGTACATTCGTATTTGGAAAGATGGGAAATTTACCGGACGAGAAATCACCACTGAATACACCGAAGACGAACTGGACAAACTTCGCACCTGTCAGAGTGCCGACATCATGTATATTGCCTCTGGCACCCATCCCGTGATGCAGCTCAAACACTACTCAGATATTGACTGGCGATTAGAAGAAATGACTTTCAACAGTCAGTACTTTGATGAATCCTTGACGGTAGACAACACCATTTCCGATGAAACATGGAACCGGGCAGGGACCTACAGCTGGACCTGTCAGAAAACCGGTAATTACCAAATTACCGTAGCCGGTGCAGGTGGTGGCGGTGCAGAAACCGTTTATCACTATCAAACTAGTAGAGATCCAAGTGCGGGCCAAGTGAGTGCCGCAGGTGGGAAAGGTGGCAACGGGGCCATCACGTCCCAAACCGTTTACCTCAAACAGAATACCGTATACACCATCGTAGTAGGAGATGGTGGAACCAAAGCATCCCCTGGAAACAACGGTGGTACCACCACAGCCTTTGGCTTATCTGCTCAAGGCGGCGGTGGGGGACAATCCGGCACATTCACGGGCCATAAGAAAGTTACTGGACGTCCGCATAAACATTACACTACTTACACCGGAAACACAGGGGCGGATGGAATCTCTTATGGCAATGGTGGACAAGGCTCTTATGATAAAGGCGCATCAGGATGGGTAACTCTAAAATCCATCGACGAGATCACCTTGAGCGTTTCCGGCATTTCTGGAGAAATCACCCTCTCTTCAGATAAAGCTTTCTTTTCTAATGACATGAAAGGCATGTGGGTAAAAATCTCACAGGACATCGCAGCCAAAACTGTAACAGCCGAAGGCTATACAACCACTGACGCCATCCCCATTGGCACATCCTGGAAAATCATTACTCACGGTACATGGACCGGCGAAGTGAAAATCCAACAGTCCATCAACAACGGCGAATGGAAAGACTTCCGATCCTACAAATCCAATGAAGATAACAACATCAGCGAATCCGGTACCGTAGACGAAGCAGACAACATCCGCATGAGAGTGATCACCACAGGGGATAAAACCAAAGCTGATTTCACCGCCAATGCCTACACCAAGTCTGGCATCGTAGAAATCAAATCCATCAATTCCACTACCAATGCCACTTGTCAGGTACGGAAAGTATTAGGCCAAGCAGGAAAAGTAGATAGCTATTCCTTTGGCGCATGGAACCAACGATACGGATACCCAAGGACCGTAGGATTCTTCCAAGACCGCTTACTCTTTGGCGGAACCAAGATGCAGCCCTACGTCCTATGGATGAGCAAGACCGGAGACTATAACAACTTCTCCGTAGAAAAGGCAAACGGCACCATCACGGATGATAGTGCCATCTGCTTATCCTTTATTTCCAGACAGCAAGCAGAAATCAAACACATCTGCCCTGCCAGCGATTTATTTATCCTGACCGATTCAAACGAATGGACCATCTCCGGCGGAGACACCGTGACACCCACCAAATGCACCAACAAAGCACAGACCTTCCGCGGATGCACAGAAGTGGAACCTATTTCTATCGGAAGTCGTTTGATATACATCCAGCGTCGTTCTCAAACTATCCGAGACATGGCCTATTCCTTTGAAACCGATTCTTATGACGGCATGGACCTCACACTCTTGGTCAAGAACCTGCTGAGAGGCTATGCCCTTACTGACGCCGCCTAC
This sequence comes from Paludibacteraceae bacterium, assembly GCA_963597965.1. GTDB lineage: Bacteria > Bacillota > Negativicutes > Veillonellales > Dialisteraceae > Dialister. The sequence goes on from CAVBRV010000007.1 coordinate 20,440, forward strand.
ATGCAGGACCCGGATTCACGGCTCTATTTCGTCAGATCAGACGGCGAAATGATTTGTTTATCTTACATCAATGACCAGAAAGTGTACGCCTGGAGCCACCTTAAAACAGAAGGGAAATACCTGGCCGTAGCAAACATTTCTGGAGATACCACCGATGAGATCTATACCGCCGTAGAAAGAAACGGGAAAACCTACATCGAAAAGCTCATGCCCAATGAAGAAACAGACAATCCAAAAGACTACATCATGACGGACTGTTCCAAAGTGATTGACCTGGAAGAGAAAACCAACTGCATCAACGTAGATTGGATCACCGGCCAAGTATCCGTCATGGCTGATGGAAAATACTTTGCAGATATGCCGATAGAAGACGGAATCGTCACCCTTCCTACGGAAGTTTCCTATGCCATTGTAGGCTATCCCTATCAAATGACCATAGAACTTCCTAACATCGAAATTCAAGCCCAGAACGGTACCTTACAGGGCCGATACAAGAACATCGAGAAAGCCTCTATGAGACTAAGGAACTCCCTGGGAGGGAAAGTAGGAAACGGTGTAGGACGAATGGACGCTATCAAATACGAAGAACTTTCCAACCAGGAAGTCACCCTCTACACAGGAGATAAAGAAATCACCATCCCCAATCCAGGAGTAGAGAAAAATGGCCGCGTCATCATCCAGTCCCGAGATCCCTATCCCTTCAATCTGGCCGCATTAATCAGAGAGGTCGTTATCAACCAATGATCACATACAAATACGGCGTAGCCATTATGCCTGTCAGTAAAAAAGAATCCGCTCGCTATGCCCTGGAACTGGCCGAAACCATGAGAGCCGAAGACGAAGCCGAATGCAAAGCCAACGGAATTGCGCCCACCGCCGCCATCATGAAATCCATCAAAGATTCTGATGAAGTCTATGAGGCTAGATACCATGACACCCTGCTTTGCCTCTTTGGACTAGCGGGGAATGTCATTTGGTGCCTAGGCGCTGAAGCCGTGAAACAGCACCAGAAAGCCTTAGTCGCCATTGGCTATAGCTTTATTCGCGAAGCCCTCAAAGAACGAGGCAAAGTATACAACTGTATTTCCAAAGAAAATATCCCGGCCATCCGCTATATCGAAGGAGTAGCCGGGAAAGAAATAGACCTCTACGAAGGGAATATCACCATCAACGAAACACCCTTCCTGTATTTCGAGTTAAGGAGGAACCATGTGTAGTGTGACAGCCGCCATGATGGGGCTGGCCGCCTTTCAGGGCTATAGCCAGTACAGATCCCAGAATGCCCAATACAAAGCCCAGGCCGCTGCTTATGACGCACAAGCAGACGCAGCCCGACAGAATGCAAGAATTGCAGATAAGCAAAGAGAACAAATCGCTGACCAGTACGCCCAGAAGCAGCAACAGCTAGACGCCAAGAGACGTCTCATCATTGGACAACAGAACGCCTCTGGCGGCGCGTCAGGATTATCCGGCGGATCCATTTTAGACGCCAATGCGGCCGCTATCGACCAGTGGAGAACCGACTCTATGAATCTCTTAGGCAATCAGAGAAACGATACCAAGAGTGCCTACATCAACCAGGTGAACTACCTAAACCAGGCCAACCAGGCCCAGGCCGCTGCAGCGAATACCCGAAGTCAGGCGAAATCCGCTAGGATTTCTTCTTTGCTGAATACAGCCCTTAGCATGTACGGCGCCTATAAAACCTTTGGCGGATCGTCCAAAACAGCTACACAAACCACCCAGGCCAGAAGCGGCTTTTCAGGAGATCTCACCAGTGGGAATCTATCCTACACCAGCCCTTCCGCGATGTACCAGAGCACCGGATATAGCTTCCCTAAGCTCAATACACTACAGGACATTACATCCCAGGCACCGACCTATAAAAGCACCTTAGCACCGAAAAAGTGGAAAGGGATTAACGGGTGGTTGAAATGAAACTCACACAATTCACACCGGATGTGAACAAAAACCTCTTGAATGCCAAAGTCCAGGCCGTGGATTCTCCTGTCGCTTATGGCTCCAACCAGACAGGAAATAGCGCACTGAATGCTTCCCTAGGAACTGCTATGGACATGGTGCAGAAACAGTGGATGAAAGACCAAAACGATAGAATCATTGACGCTACCAATGACTACATGCAGCGTGTTAATTCCATGATGGATGATGAAAAAGATGGCTTGTTCAACACCCACCAAGGGAAGAATGCGGAATCCTTACAAAAGGACTATACCAAAGGAGAAGAAGACATCTACAACCAGGTAATGAAAGACCATGGTATTTCTTCCAACTATGCTGTTTCTGCCTTTGGGCAGAAGCGCGCTTCTATGCAGACCAGCGCCTTAAATATGATAGACAAATACCAGAAACAGCAGCTAGACCTTTATAGTACAAATCAGGCACAGACATTGCTGGACAATACAGTTGATTCAATTATCCGAAATCCCAGTAACATGCGAGATAGCATGAATACCTTCATGCCACTTCTCCGGGCCAACATGGTCGGGAGGGGATGGGACGAATCCACCATCAACGTAAAAATCAAACAGGCCGTCAATTCTATAGCAGATAAAGCCTTGACTTCTATGTCCGTCACCAATGACTACAATGCCGGCCTAGACGCAATCAATTATTTCCGTACTCTAAATGCGGACGAAGCCACTATGAAGAAATTTGAAGCCCTGTTTACTGCCACTAAAACGGAATCCATTACTAAGAAAGGATTTACCAACTATCTAACGGAAAAGAAGATAAATTGTACAAATGCATCTTTTGATGAGACCTATCAGGAATGGAGTACTGAGAACCCACTGAATGTTTCTCATAGTACTACCGACTTGGGCCGCATCGGAGACAAGATCGGGCAAGAGTTAGGTTGGGATCCTTCCTGGGGATATGCTGTTGCTGATTTTGAATCTGCAGGTGGAACCGCCGCTCCCAGAAATAATTATTTTGGCATCAAATGGGACGGCCAAGGCGAGTATCAGGTACTTAAAACAAGAGAACTCGATGAGAACGGGAACGAATACTATACCGAAGACAAATTCAAAGTTTACAACTCCCCGGAAGATGCAGCCATGTCCTATGTGAATTGGATAAAAAACAACTGCACCGAAGAAGAAATTCAGTCCGTACAGTCTCCTTCTGACGTGGCCAGGCTAATGAAAAAGCATAATTACTATACGGACAACGAAGATACTTATGCGGCTGGATTAGAGGCTCGCTCCAAAAATTACGCCGGGCAAGCCTCTATTTCTGACGACGAAAAAGAGAGGCTGGAAGAAGATAGACGGAAAGCGGCCAAAACTGAATGGATGAAACTGAAACAACAACAAGAAGAATCCATTGCCCAGACCATGGACGATATGAAAGTGCAGCTTGCTAGCATGTCCACCCCCTATGAAAAAGAATCCTATATCAATCAGATCGCCACTGGAAATGAACTCTTTGCCAGCTCCTCTCAATACAAATCCCTTATAGCCAATGTCAAGGCACAAGAGAAAGCAGAGGAAACAAGAACTGCTTCTGGATACGGCGGCACTAGAGCTGGTGGGCAGGGATATGCCGCAAACAAAATGGTGAATAACTTTATTAGCTTAATTGGCACAAGCATTGTCAGCAGGGAAGACTTAGATTCCAAAATGGAACTGGCCGCCAATAACGGATATGCATTTACTGACGAACAGAAGGAAACGATCGAATCCGCTTGGAACCGCTATCAGCACGGAGATAAAGAATTTTCCGTAGAATTACCAACTGCCAAAGAATTAGCAAACTATACTGGTGTGGATAGCTCCAGGTTTGATGCAACCACCATGGGACTAATAAGACAACGGATTTACCAATATTGCAATAACCAATATGAAATGATCCCTAATCCAAATGGCTATCCTGCTTCTCCAGATGTAATCAAGCGCATTGCGCAGGAAGTTGTACAATCACAAGTTATTTACACAGAACACCATTGGTTTGGACCTGACGAAGAATATTATGCATCCATGGATGGAACAAGCCGAGCAGGCATATTAGATTGGGAACCTTATGGAAATGGCATGTTCGCGGTAACTGGAGTGCATGGGGAATCATTTAACTGCACTGCACAGCAGTTACAGGACATGAACAATGGAACAAAAACCATGATGGACGTCATGGAAGAAAATGGACAAGGAGAAGAATAATGCCAATGAATGACGACGACTTCATGGCCGTCTTTACCGGAAAGGCCAAAGTCTCTAAGCAACAATACCCAGTAATCCCTACTATGGGAACTGATACTCCCTATGAAGAACGACAGCGAGAACAGAAAACTAAAGAAAGTGCCATTGATTTTTCTTTCCTTGATGATGATTCTATGGGAACCATAGACAAGCTAAAGAAATTTTGGAGAGTACAGACCAATACCCAGACACCTGATGAACGGTTGGAAAGCGCAGAAAAAGTAGGAAACGCATTAGGCCTGGTCCCACAGACTTTAGCAGAGAACGACGATCTTTATAAGAATGCGGTCCTTACCTATGAACAGCAGAGAAATAATGCTTATCTGCAGGGAAAACCGTTTACTCCACAGACAGTAGCACAGCTATACCCGGAACTCGATATCGACGATACCGTAGCTACCACCTTAGCCCTGAGAGACTATAACAACGTCCTTAAAACGAGAGAAGCCATTTCTCAAGGCGTTCCAGTCTATACGCTGGCCCAAGACGATTCTCTATGGGGCACTTATAAATCCGCAGCTATAGACGGGGCAAACCTTCCTGGCTACCTCTTTGGAAAAATTTCTGACCTTATCAGCAAAGGCTATGAGGCAGGACAGGCCATGGACCAGCAGGGCGAACTCATGTACAAGGCCTCTATTGGTGAGATTTCTGATGAAGAAGTAGAGAAGCAACTTCCAGGCCTTATGGGGGCCAAGAAAGCATTGGACGAAGAAATCGGCGATTCTTATATTGCTAAAATCGTCGGAGAAGTGACCGAGCAATTATCCATGCAGAAAAACATGATGATGAGAGGGGCACAGGAAATCTTAGCACCTATCATGCCATTGGCGCAGCCAGTACTCGCAGCCACCAAGACTAATATCCCACAAATTGCCACATTGGGAGCCTCTACCGCGGCTGGTGCATTAGGCGCAACTGGAGTAGCTGCAGGCGCAACCGTTACTGCTGGTGCTGCATTAGCAGGACTACTTACATTAGGGACTGCTTCTGTTTTTGTGGGCACCTATAGAGCAGAAGCCGGCCAAGCCTACTGGGAATGGAGAACCAAGAAAAATAAATTTGGGAAATCCATCTATACCAGAGAGCAAGCTATCGGCCATGCTAAACGAGTAGGCGTAATGAATGCGGCTATTGAAACCGGAGCATGGGAATTAGCATTCAAGGGAATTGCAAAAGTCTATGGGAATCATGCAGCTGAAGCAGTCATAAAAAATACAGACGCCATGAAAAAGCTCATTGGTGCAGGTAGAAAGACTATCAGACTGCAGGCCCTTACACATGGGGCTAAACAATTTGCTAAAGTTGCTATTCCAGAAACCGTAGAAGAAGGGCTGCAATCCATGACGTCCGATTTAGATACCAACATCTACGGTGAAGGTGGCATTTCTGCAAAAGAAATGTTTAACAATGCTTTGGATGCCATGGTAGAAGCCGTGCCATCTGTTATCGGCTTATCCATGGGCGGCTCTGCTTTAGGTGGTATCGGTGCTTATAGAGCTATGAAAAAGATTTCCGGCTTATCCGAAATGAAAGATGCGGTAATTGAATTTAAGCGCCAAAATGAAAATGCCATGCTACAGAAAGTCATGGAACTACGAGACGAATCTTCCTTGTACCATAAAGCACCAGAAGCCTACAGAAAAACGATCCAAAAACAAATGGATCAAAACGGCATGAGTACTGTATATATTGACGCACAGGCAGCGGCCGAAAATGAATCCACCCATAAAGCCCTGAATGAAATGGTAGAAAAAGGAATCGTTTCTGCTAAGGAATTGGATGAATCCATCGAAACAGGCAAACCACTAGACGTAGAATCTGGCAAATACATGCAGCTTGCAGCGGAAGAAACACCGGGGATTTTAGCTGACTACACCACCATGGATAAAGGGGAACGTACCCTTCATGCCATCAAAGAAGAACGGCAGCGATATAAAGAAATGGTAGACATTGTCACTTCCACCAAAGAAAAGCGAGAAGCGGCTGCTAGCGAAAAAATCTTGAATGAACAT
>CAVBRV010000007.1:26681-27981 GCA_963597965.1 Paludibacteraceae bacterium
ACACCGAAAAAGGGAGAGAAGATCGGGCCACGGCCCAAGAACTCCTCTCTGGCGGATTGGAACATTTACAAGAAAACTACAAATCCCTTCTTGAAGAAGCGAAAAAAGCCTGGGGCGAACTTTCCGGTGTGAAAGACCTCCAGGACTACATGGAACGAAGAAAGACACAAGACGCCAACAATTCTTTTGAGAAAGGCGTAGATTTCGTAGATATTGACCAGGGAGATAGCAGAGTACACCTCCGTGTTTCCAAGAACCCTGATTGGTATCAAGATTTTTACGGCGACTACGGCAGAGCACCGAACGAACGAGAACTCTATGACATTGCCTATAACAAGACCAAGAGAGAAGTCTTTGTAAATAATGACGAAGAATCCCGCATGGGCGAACAGGAACTCGAAGCAACCAAGGCCAAAGTCGAATCCCTGGAACGAGTGGGAGAAGTCATCAAATCCCTGGACAAGAAAGACCTTGTAGCACAAACCTTACTCGATCCTGAAACCTACGAACAAGCCTATAAGCCACTATTGGAACAGCTAACAAAAGCAGGAAATAAGAAAGTCACCCAGGCTGCTAGAGGCTCCGCCCTTATTTTGGCCAAACTAGCAGAGAACTTCCACAAAAACTATGGTGTACCTTTGAAACTGGCTACTATTAAAGCAGGAGAAATTACAGGCCTAGCACCAGAAGCACTAGGACAAATGGCCGGTGAAAATGCAGAGACAGCTCCAACCATTCAATTACGCAGGGCTGAAGAAATGGAAAACGCCGGAAACACTCCCGAAGAAATTTGGAATAAAACCGGCTGGATGAGAGGCCCTGAAGGGTTATGGCGTTTTGAAATCCCTGATTATTTGGAAAATATCCACTTAGGCAGGCTATCAGAAGAACCTAGATACATTGATGAAATTTACGATAACGATAAACTCTATGAAGCCTATCCCGAATTAAGAGATACTACCATTCGTATAGCCGATTTAAAAGCCGATTACAACGGAGAATACGCAGGGCTTAACGGCTTAACTATTGGTGACATCATTATCATAGACAAATCATATGCAGCCAAGAATGATACTGAAGTAAAGAAAACTATTATTCATGAACTGCAGCATGTAATCCAGAACGAATTTGAAAGAGGTTTTTCTAAAGGCGGAACACCAAAGACAGCTAAAGCCGATATGAAGAAAACATTGGAAATGCTGGAGAGAGCCCTGGAAGACGAAAGTAACGGCTCTAAAGCTGCAGAGGACTATGTGAACGTGTCCAAGAAAATTCTCGAAGAAAAGGACTTCATGAAAGG
>CAVBRV010000008.1:0-26800 GCA_963597965.1 Paludibacteraceae bacterium
GAATATATGCAGTGAAATTTTGATATTCAAGTGCGAAGAAATATGGGCTTTTGTGCAGATTCCTGTGCACGTACTGTTGTTAGTTGTTTGACCCCAACAACTAACAACCATCAACAATTGTTTATCCGGATTTTTGCTATTGAAAAAATGAATTAACGAGCACTCACTATATAGCGCCCCAATACCTTTTTTATAAAATGTGAATGGCAATGAAAAAGTGAGCCACATGGCTATGAATTTTTAGAGTTGTCACACTAAAAAAAGCATGAATGATTTCAAGAAGATTTCATTCATGCTTTTTATTATATCTTATAAAAAAATAGAACCCTATGACAGCGGTATCATCACTATGATATACAATCTGTTATTAGAATAACCAGAACCCTATTTCACAAAGTCCAAGATCGCCAATACAATGGTCCCCGGTACGCCGAAGAGGGCGACGACTATGCCGTGGACGGTGTTCCAGACCATGTGGGTGATGCCTAGGGTGTTTAAGAGCCAGAAGAGGATGCCGCCCATGATGATATTTCCTATGAGCTTCTTCACCATGGAAGCGAAGCATAGGAAGGCGATGACGATGATGATGACGCTGGTGATGCCGTAGCCTCCCAGGCCACCGAGTGTTTCTAACATAATATTTCTCCTATTTGTAAGTTGGCAGTAAGCAGTAGGCAGTAGGCGGTTGGCAGTGGAGGTATGTCGCTATCGGAGGGCTATCCCCCGCTACACTCGCTTCGCTCGTTGCGCTACCCCCTTCCAAAGGAAGGGGGCTAAATAATAGGCAGTAAAATCACTCTAATTGTCTACTGCCTACTGCCTACTGCTAACTGCTAACTGCCTACTTGTCACAATTCTCTTCGATTTTCTACGGCGTCGGCTAGGGTCATGCTATCGGTGTAGCCGATGTCGCCGCCGGCGGCTATGCCTCGGCCTATGCGGGTGACTTTGATGCCGGCTGGCTTGATGAGTTTCGACAGGTAGTAGGCGGTGGCTTCTCCTTCTGCGTCGGGATCGGTGGCTAGGATGACTTCTTTCACGGTGTCATCTTCTAGTCGGTGGAGCAGTTCTTTGATTTTCAGCTGTTCCGGACCGATGCCGTCCAGGGGGGAGAGGGCGCCGTGCAGGACGTGGTAGAGGCCGTGGTACTCGTGGCTTTGTTCCAGGGCGAGTACGTCTTGGGGGCTCTCTACGACGCAAATGATGGATGGGTCGCGTCGGCTGTCGCTGCAGATGTCGCAGGGGTCAGAGGTGGACAGGTTACAGCAGGTGGAGCAGTAGCACACTTTTTTTCGGGCGTCTTCGATGGCGGAAAGGAAATCGTGCACTTCGCTTTCTGGGCGTTCTAGCATGTAGTAGGCTAGGCGACGGGCGCTTTTCACGCCGATGCCGGGGAGTTTCCGAAATTGCTCTGCCACCTGTTCCAGTTCTTTATTCATTAGAACATGCCGCCAGGAAGGCCCAGGCCGCCAGTGACTTCGCTCATGCCTTTCTGTACCATTTCGTCTGCTTTTTTGCTGGCTTCGTTGAAGGCGGTGGTGAGCAGGTCTTCTAGCATTTCTGGATCTTCTGGATCGATGGCGTCTTTGGCAATTTTCAGGGAAACGACCTGTTTGTCGCCGTTCAGGGTGAGGGCTACGGCGCCGCCGCCAACGGAGACGTCTACGGTCTGCTGTTTCAGTTCTTCCTGTTTCTTCTGCAGGTCTTCCTGCATTTTGCGTGCTTTTTTCAGCATATTTTGCATTTGTGCTTTATTTCCGAACATAGTTTGTTCCTCCTTGAATGTAGAAAGTTGGCAGTTAGCCGTAGGCAGTTGGCAGTAGAGATTGAGCAATAATTGTTGTTGGTTGTTAGTTGTTGGTTGTTTGAATCCCAACAACCAACAACCAGTGCAAGATGTTTTTAACAGGTTGCAAAGTGAATGAGTGTCTATTCATTATTCATTCATACGTTGGCGGGAAACTATCCCCCGCTGCACTCGCTTCGCTCGTTGCGCTACCCCCTTCCAAAGGAAGGGGGCAAATATGGTAGATGCACCACCAACTGCAAACTGCCTACTGCTAACTGCTAACTTAATTAATCCTTTTCATATATATCACAGTCGGGCAGGATTTTCAAGGCTTCTTTGAAAGAAGGTGCATTTCTGTCTGCTTCTGCGATTTGGTTTTCTGTGACGGGGTGGTAGCCGTCTCCCTGTGATGGTGTTGGGACGGCGGTAGCGGGGGTTGGTTTTGGAGTGCTTGCTAGTCCTTGCAGGTTGGCTTTCAGGAGTGCCATGGTTTCCGCTTCTTCTTCGCTGCCTTTGAGAATGGTGTGAATCAGGACGGGGGCACCTACGACTTTTGTGAAGGCTTCGGCCGCCACTTTTTGATAGGCTTTGTTATTTCCTGCTAGCACCAGGTATGGTTGGGGCGCGGAGACGACGGCGCGCTGCTTGGTGCAGTAGAGGAGGGTGCATTTTTTGAGGCAGGTAAATACGTCGATGCGTCGGATGGACATGAAATAGGAGAGTACGTCTTTCCAAATTTTTTCATAGGATGCTGGCGGAAGCAGTGTGGGATCGAGGCGGATGTCGTCGGCAGTGGTTGCTGGCGCTTTTTCTGTAGAAATAGTAGGTGCCGGAGTCGGTTGTGGCTGAGGCGTCGGTGCCGGTTTCTTGGGAGCTGGTTTTGGCTGGGGCGTGATAGGTGCCGATGATACGGGTGGTGGTGCTACAGGAGCAGGCGGTTCTGGTGCGGGGGGCATGAAACTGTCTTGCTTCGGTAAGGAAATCGGTGGCCTTGGACTTGGCGGAACTGTAGGGGAAGGTATGACTGGTTGCGGCGCAGGCATAGGGGGCGCGCTATTTCTAGAAATCACACCACCTTGTTTCAAGGTTTGGATTTCCTTTTCCAGTTGTTCCACTCGTTCTGCTAAGCTATCCAAAGACTTAGAACCACGAATACGGCAGAGATGTAAGAGCCCCATTTCGGCACTCATGCGAGGAGAGGAGCTGCGGCGCGTTTCCGTCAAGGATTGATGCAGGTAGTCGAAGAGAGCGTCCAGGTAGGCTTCGGTGGTTTGGGACACATCCATGCGAAGGGTTTCCAGGTTCTTTCCATAGGCGGAGAGTTCCGGTGCTTTTGGATTGATGCGACAAATCATCATATTTCTGATATGCTCCAAGAGGTCGCGCAAGATAGCAGCTGGTTCTTTTCCGCTTTGGAGAATTTCATAGAAGAGATTTAAAGTCTGGCTGCTTTCTCCCTGGAAAATATGGTGGGAGAGCTGGATGATCTGGTCTTTTCCAGTGAGGCCTAGGAGGTCGTACACTTCGGCGGCGTCCAGGGTGTCTGATTCCGTAGCAGAAGAGCACTGGTCTAGGAGCGACAAAGCATCGCGAAGGCCGCCATCGGCACGAACGGCGATGAGGTCGGCGGCATCCTCTGTAAGAGGCAGGTCACTGGCTTTGGCAATGTGGAGCAGGTGCTGCTTGATGTCTTCTACGGAAATGCGATGGAACTCATATCGCTGGCAGCGGGAGAGGATGGTGAGGGGAATTTTTTCCGGCTCCGTGGTTGCCAGGATGAAGAGTACGTGAGACGGCGGCTCTTCGAGGGTTTTCAAAAGGGCGTTGAAGGCTTCCTTGGTGAGCATGTGCACTTCGTCGATGATGTATACTTTTTTTCGACAGGTGGCCGGCAGGGTGCGGACCGATTCTTTTAAGGCACGGATTTCTTCGATGCCACGGTTGGAAGCGGCGTCGATTTCATAGACATCCAGACTGGAACCCGCATTGATTTCTTTGCAGTTCTGGCACTCGTTGCAAGGATTGGCGCCCTGGGGGGAGAGACAATTCACTGCCTTCGCCAGAATTTTTGCCAGACTGGTTTTCCCTGTCCCACGAGGGCCGGAGAAGAGGTAGGCATGGGCCAGCCGATCTTGTTCGATGGCGCGCTGCAAGGGGATGGAAATATGCTTCTGCCCCACCACTTCGCTAAAGGTGCGGGGTCTCCATTTTCGGTACAGAGCGAGGTAAGACATGGTAGTTCTCCTTTTTCGCTAGTGTCAGTAGTCGTACAATCGAATTGACATGAGTGAGGAATGAGGAGTTAGGAGTGAGGAGTGAAGGTAGCGGCGCATAAAAATTTGAAAGCGCCGCAAAAATTATATATTTTTTCCCTAAATATAAAAGGGGGTATTGGGGCGCTATATAATTTGATGCGCCCCTTCCACCATTCCTAACTCCTAACTCCTCATTCCTCACCTATGTCGATTTCGTATTTACGCTATATGACTCAAACGATTTTATACAATAAAAAAAGGACTTTGCAGTCCTCATTTATGACAGCCTCCAGGATGCACCGTGGCACATGAAAAGGGCCACTTATTGCTGCTTCCTCTCGGACCTGACAAGATTCATGGGATTCCATTGCACGGGGCCCGGAGACTGCCATAAATCAAGACTGAAAAGTCGATTGATGATATTGTATCATATTTGAGCGATTTTGCAAAGCGTTTTTTTAGTTAGGAGTGAGGAGTTAGGAGTGAGGAATGAAGGTCGGCGAGCGCTCGAATTACTCTTATACCGATTGGTATCAAGCGGTATGATTTCTTTTTATATAGCTCGCCGCGATTTTGCATTTTATTTCACGTGAAACTAAAGGTTATTATTCTACCTCCATGCTAGTTCTAACATAGAACAGCATGGGCAAGTGACAGGGGTAGAAAGGTTATAATTTAAACTTCCCACCTCAGAAATGCTGCTTTGCCTTGATATAGTGTGGTATCAAGCAGTATTTAAATACGAAGGATAGGCCCATGGGGCCCGCCAGGAGGAATCTTGCCAAATTAAGAAGAAGGTTGCAGCGGAACCGTCATTTCGACCGGTCATATTTGTGCGAAATGGAACAAGAGTTGTAAATACCAATGTGTCCCTGAGTGGAGAAATCTCAGTGGCACCAGCGGTAAAAGCTTGATGGCAAAATTCCGTTTCTGTCTTTAAGCCCTTGCCGCTAGTGCTGAAGAGATTTCTCCACTCAGGGACACAAATCATTTCACAACTTCTACATCATCGAGCACAAATACGCCCGGTCGAAATGACGCTAGTGCTGCTACCATAAATCCTCATTTCTTTGATAGTATCGAAATGAATCACCATTTTGCAGGTGGGAAGTTTGAGTTATAAAAGGTTATGCAAAATAGTATAACCTTTCTAATCTTGCCTGCTTTGATAGCAGAAAATATTTACAGAAGAAATCAGTAGAACAATAACCTTTACTAAAAAGGGGTATTGGGGCGCTTCCAAATTTTGTGCGCCCCTTCCATCATTCCTCACTCCTAATTCCTCACTCCTAACTGTCTGTTCCAAAGGAACAGACAAAAAAGCCCGCACGAAAAACAAACCTAGGCCAGCTGATTGCTGCAATACAATCAGACTTGCTTTGTTTCCGTGCGAGCTTTTCATTGGCGAGAACCAATTTATTTTGTTTTCATTGTGAAGAGATAGAGGTACGCTAGCTCTATTTCTTCACACAGGCTGAACGGCTGTGACCAACCGGGATCCTTATGGATTCATCATCCTCAAGGGGAAAAGCAGGAGCAGCCTCCATCAGCGTTTTTTTGTCGGTACCGTGCGCTGACGATTCGTTCCTTCGACCCTCATTTGTATTATAAATGGTTTGCTTTCAAAAAGCAATAGAGAAAATGAATGTATATATCATAAAATGTTTGGAACTACAACGATTACGTAGGGGGCAAGTTCTTCGCAGGACGTGTTGTTTGTTGTTAGTTGTTTGTTGTTAGTTGTTGGTAAATGTCATTAAGGAAAACGAAATATGCAATGATTTCTGCTAATACAAAGGTTATTCAGGTTTCTCAGGATACTAAGATTTCTTATGTTTCTCGAATGAGCTAATGATGTTAGTGAAGATAAGCATATTCGGGGAACTTGAGCAACTTATAATTTTTAGAGAAACGAAAGTAGCTTAACGTAACAGCATTGAGTTGTTTAATTCAAACAACCATCAACCAACAACAAACAACCATCAACCAACAACTAATTCCAAACACATGAACGGAAAATATAATTTTTATTACATACATCGAAAAAATAGGAAACAAATTATTTCTTTATATTGACGAAGTGGAATAGTAATGCTAAATTAAAAATGATATATATTATTACATAATATAGTGATGGTTTCGACTGACAAGAAATCGGATGAGAATTTGTTGTTGGTTGTTAGTTGTTGGTTGTTTGTTATCTGGACCAAACAACTAACAACTAACAACAAACAACACTATAACAGGGGAGAAACAGGTATGAAGAAAATATTTCAAATGGGATTGATCGCCGGCTTGGGGAGCTTGGCTTTGTGGCAGGGCGTTTCTGCTTCCAACATCAATCCTATGGCGCAACATCGGGCCAGTGAGAAACAATCGGTCGAAAAAATTATGTCCGAGCCCGTGTATACCGCCAAGCAGCGGCGAGCGGATGCGCAAATTTTAGGACGGGAACTCATGATGGCCGGGCAAGGCATACCGGAATCTATGAAAAAGGAAATCGGGGAACTGGCGGTAGAGGAAGCCCAGCAGCGAGTGATTGATAACATTCCAATCAATAAAGCGCGGACCGCGCTGGTGAGTAGCGCAGGCGATTATGAAGCATTGCGCGTCCGGTATCATATGCGTTCTGCCATGCTTCCTTCTTGGGAAAAGGAAAAGCAGCGGATTTTGCAAGAGCTGGCTTCCATAGGTCGCGAGGATAGGGTGACAAAGGAAGAGCAGGCTCTCTTTGATAAATCCTATGAAAATGCGTATAAAGCGAGAGAAAAGGTACTCATTTTCTATCAGGGCGATTTCGATCCGGACCAACTGGCGCCCTATAAAAAGGTATCAGACCAGGCGGTAGATACGTTTTACCAAGTGGCTATGACCTATGCTTTGCACAGCCGATGCCTCAGTATCAGCACGGCGTCGACGGAAGCGGTGATTTTGGCGAAGCAATATGCCAAAACCATGACCCTTTCTATGGATGATGAAATCCAAGTGAAACTTTTGGGGCAGCGTCTGAAGGAGATGAAAGGGGACTACGACAAGGCCACGGCGCAGTATGAAAAGCTTTATGCGAAAGAAATCAGTCGCTGCATGAATGGGGGGAATAGTTTCCTCATTCCTAATAGTGGTTCTTCTTCTGAGGCTTCTAGCATGGGGACCATGGGGAGTGCCCATGGCATCATGCCTCGCAGTAAAGCGGAACAGGAAGACATGCGAAAGATGCTGCAGCAGAAAATGGATGCTCTGTACAATGAAGACTGGTCACGCTTGGCGGACCGGCGGGTGCAGTATGCGGATGAATTGGACGAATTGGGCTATTTTGATAGAGAAGCGGCGAAGGAACAATCCATGGTGCAGACCAAGCCGATTTCCATGCCGGAAAAGAAATTCCGTCTCGATGGGGAAGCACGTGTCGACTATGGGGCCCACCATGGGGAAGAAACCATTGGCGACCGGGTTCGTGCGCGCGTCCGTCTCTATGGCGATGTGAATTTGGACAACAACTGGCACTTTATTTCCATGCTGGAAAATGAAAAAATTCTCTCTGGTAAAGAGGACGACACTTGGATGCATCTGGATCGGTATTACCTGACAGGCAAAGTCGGAGACGTGCAAGTGGATGCCGGAGCCTATGGGTCATACTTGGCAGAAGGAAATATTTTCGATACGAAATTCACTGGGGTCCGCATTACGGGCGAGACGCCATTCTCCTACATGTTGGAAGCCGGCAGTACCAATAACACCCATTTCGCCGCAGCGGCGGAAGCGTCTAAGGACTATGGGGTGTATACATTGGGCGCCGGGCTGTATCGGTTCGACATGAAGTATGGCAGTCAAAGGAATATTTACATGCTGAACGTTCGTAGGCCGTTGGGGCTGTATAACTTCGGGGCTATGGGCCTTCTGGGCGAAGATAAGAGCCAGAGCGATAAAGGCTATGTGCTCTCCCTCACCCGGGGCGAAGAACGGACTTGGGAAAAAGGAAATATGTATTATTTCCTAAAATATTATCACCAGCCCTATACCACCTATGTGGCGCATACCATGGAAGGCATGGCAGACTACATGCACGGCTTCAAAGGCTATGGCGTGGGTGTCCATTACACCATTGCGCCGAATTGGCTCTTGCAAGGGGAATACTATAGCTTGAAGGATTTGGAAAATGGGGCCGATAATCATACCATTTGGGTGGCACTCAGTTATTATTTCTCGAATTATACGTCGAATTAGGTTGGCAGTTAGCAGTAGGCGGTCGGCAGTTAATGATTAACCGCTATCGGGGAACTATCCCCCTGCTTCACTCACTTCGTTCGTCATGCTTCCCCCTTTCAAAGAAAGGGGGCTAATGAAGTATCGCAACTATATACTGCCAACTGCTAACGGCAAACTGCCAACTAATAAGGAAGAAGGTCAATTATCATGAAAGAAATCAAGAAAATTGTTGTCGTGGGCTTAGGGTATGTGGGCCTGCCCTTGGCTGCTGCTTTTTCTAAGCATTTTGAAGTCATTGGTTACGACCTGTCGGAAGAAAAGATTGGATTATACCAGAAGGGCATCGATCCCACCGAAGAACTGGGAAATGAAGCACTGAAAGAATGCACCGTACAATTTACCCATGACCCAGCTCGTATCGGTGAAGGCGATTTCATCGTGGTGGCTGTGCCGACGCCTGTCAATCAGGATAAGACGCCGGATTTGACGCCTGTAGAATCAGCCTCCCATATCGTAGGGAAGCATATGAAACAGGGCGCCATCGTGGTGTATGAATCTACCGTATATCCAGGGGTAACGGAAAAGATTTGCGGGCCTATTTTGGAAGAAGAATCTCATATGAAGTTGGGAGAGGATTTCAAAATCGGTTATTCTCCGGAACGAATCAATCCAGGGGATAAAGTCCATACCCTCAAAAATATTGTAAAAATCGTTTCTGGTATGGACGAAGACACATTAAAAGTGGTAGAAAAAGTGTATAGCACTATCATCGAAGCGGGGGTGTTCCCTGTTTCCTCTATCCTGGTGGCAGAAGCAGCGAAATTGGTAGAAAATTCCCAGCGTGATATTAATATCGCTTTCATGAATGAACTGGCTATTGCGTTCCATTTGATGCACATTGATACCAATGAAGTGCTCCAGGCCATGAATACCAAGTGGAATGCGCTGGGATTCAAGCCAGGACTGGTGGGCGGTCATTGCATCGGGGTGGACCCGTATTATTTCGTTTATCAGGCAGAAAAACTGGGTTATCACTCCACCATTATTTCCGCCGGTCGCCGCATCAATAACAGCATGTCCGACTATGTGGTGGACCAGTTGGTGCGGGAAATGATTCAGAATCATGTCGATACTCGCCATGCGAAAATTTATCTCCTGGGCATGACTTTCAAAGAAGATTGCCCGGATGTGAGAAATTCTCGGTCCGTCGATATTTATGACAAATTGAAAGCTATGGGCTTTGACCCTATCGCTGTGGATCCGGCGGCTGACCAGGAAGACTTCGAACGGCTTTATCATGTCCCACTGACACCTATGTCGGAAGTGAAAGACGCCGACGTGGTAGCTGTGCTGGTGGCGCATAAAGAATTTAAAAACCTGACTCCAGAGCAGGTCAAAGGATTGTACAAAAAGGAATGGGGCGAAGAAACGCCGATTCTCTTTGACGTCAAGAGCATTTATCAGCCGAAGGAAATGAAGAAACTGGGGTTGAAATATTGGAATTTATGAGACAAGTTTCTAAGGGTTCTCAAGGTTCTTAGGTTTCTCGAATGAGCTAGTATTCATTGGTCCTACTATCAAGCAAATACCTATGCACTCACTGTTGTTAGTTGTTGGTTGTTGGTTGTTGGTTGTTAGTTGTTTGAATCCAGACAACCAACAACCAACAACCAACAACCAACAACAATTTATATCCATGAATCACGCATGCTTTTTCGAGAGAAACGCTGGGCAGCACGTTTGAGAACCCTGAGAACCTTTAGTACCTTTTACATCCCATTATTATGAGGAAAATCATCATGAGTATGAAAAAATATATTCTCTGCCTGGCGGCGGTTCTTGTGCTGGGGGGCGGCGGTTATGGATTGCACCAGTACTTGGCTTCATCGGCTAGTGGCGGTGAATATAGAAATTTTACCAATACCTTTGAAGCGGATAAGGAAACCAAGGCCGCTCTAGCAGCTTATGAGAGCGGCAAAGCGAAACCGGCGAAAATTTTGAAACCTGTCAGAACCAGCGATAAATCGATCTTCCTCTACTTTGAAGGATTGCCCGATTATCCACTGACAGAAAAAATTGTGGATGACCTAGAAAAGACGAAGGGGACAGCCGCCTTTTTTGCGGAAGGGCAAAATGCGTTGGATGATGAAGAAACCATGAAACTCCTCCAAAAGAAAGGATGCCTCGTGGGGAACTATACCTGGCTGGGACGGTCTTCTTTTGAAAAATTGGAACCCGAGCGGGCCATCGAATCCATGTGCAAAACACAGAAAGCCATCAAGCTGATGGGTGGTAAAGAGCCGGCCTATTTCAAAGCCATCAATACAGAGTACACCGATGAGCTGCTGAAAGAAATCGGTGCTTGTGGCCTCTCCTATGCGGCGGAGAGTACGCTGACTGTCAAAAAAGGGGAACTCAAAAGTAAGAGCGATGCAGAAGCCATCGTGAAAAAATTGAAACCCGGCGATCTCGTTGCCTTTGAAGTGCGTCGTCCTTTGGATATTCGTGTGAAAGAACAGGGGAAATATGACGAAAAGCCCGCTATCGATAAAAAGCCGACCATCAAAGATGATACAAAAAAAGAAGCAGCCAAAAAGGACACCACCGCCGAACAAATCCACTGGCTCATCGAAGCCCTGACAGAGGCAGGGTATGATTTGCGGGATTTGCAATACGCTAAATAAGTTGGCAGTAGGCGGTTGGCAGTAGGCAGTTAGCGGTTGACAGTTGACAGTTCACAGTTCACAGTTCACGGTTAACTGTGAACCGTAAACCGTAAACCGTAAACCATTACTGCCAACTGCCAACTGCTAACTGCTTACTATAAAGCCAACCGCCTACTATAAAGAAGAGAGTGTGCACAGGGGAGTGTGAGCATGGAAGATAAATTACAAACCATAAAAGAAGATCGACGGCTGCTGCCCAATGTGCCAGATTTGACGGGGCGAAGGACCCATATGGATCGGCGACAGGGGAGTGAGGCCGATAAAAAGAGACGAGACGCGGATTTTGAAAAATATATAGCCAGTGCAGAAGCAGGGCGGCGTTTTAAGGTTCATATTTCCGTTCGGCTCACCTATAAAGATCATGGGGCGAAGAAGGAACTCCGTGGCATCTGTCAGGATATTTCTTCAACCGGCATGCTCTTGGTGCTTGATGAAAAAGCGGGCTCTTTAAACCTAGAAGGGGATGTGACGCTGTATTTTAAAATTGCCCCTGGAGATATGCCCGAAGGATATGAAATGAAAGTGCGTGGTCTCAAAGCGGAAGTGGTACGAAGCTTTGACAAAGAGGGCCATGTGGCACTAGGGATTCATTTCAAAAAATCGCTGTCCGAATATTACCAGGGGAAACGAGGCAAGTATCTCATTGCGCTGTCTGCTTTTTTTCTGCTTTGCATTTCACTGATCATCATTCTCATGCGTTCTGAATCGGTGATTTATTTCAAATTTAATAAATTTCTCTACCTATATAGTATCATTACGGCCGGTTTCCTTTTGACACGGTATTTCTTTGCCATTTTTTACAAACCAGTCAAGGTGGATATTCATTATACACCGGGGGTTTCTGTCATTATTCCGTGTTTTAATGAAGAGACGTGGATTCAGCGCACCATCCTTTCTTGCGTGAATCAGGACTATCCGCCAGATAAACTCCAGGTTATCGTGGTGGATGATTGTTCCACGGACCATTCCATGGAAAAAA
Organism: Paludibacteraceae bacterium; assembly: GCA_963597965.1. Taxonomy (GTDB): domain Bacteria; phylum Bacillota; class Negativicutes; order Veillonellales; family Dialisteraceae; genus Dialister. The sequence continues at coordinate 11,956 of CAVBRV010000008.1, forward strand.
TTCAAGAAATCATTGATAAAATGGCGGCAGAAGACCCGTCCGGTCATATCAAAGAACGAGTGATTTATTATAAGCAGGAGAAAAATAGCGGGAAACGAGAAGCTTTGGCGAAAGGGCTGGAACTAGCCAAACATGAGCTCCTTGTCTTCGTAGACTCGGACTCCTTCCTGTCTCCCTACGCCATACGAAATATTGTGCAGCCCTTCAAAGATAAAGAAATGGGCGGCGTTTGCGGGCGGACCGACGTGGCGAATACCTACACCAATTCGCTGACCAAGATGCAGGCAGTCCGTTACTACATTGCGTTCCGTATCATGAAAGCGGCAGAAGGATTCTTTGATGCCGCCACTTGTTTGTCTGGGCCACTGTCCTGTTATCGAAAAGATTTGGTACAGAAATATTGTGACGATTGGCTGAATCAGCAATTCTTAGGCCGTAAAGCCACCTTTGGTGATGATCGCAGTTTGACCAATTTCATTCTTCGTCACAATCGCACCACCTATCAAGATACAGCCATCTGTGAAACCATCGTGCCGAATAGTTACAAAAGTTTCTTGAAACAGCAGATGCGCTGGAAACGTTCCTGGCTTCGTGAATCGCTGATTGCGGCCGGTTATATGTGGAAAAAAGAACCTTTTATGGCGCTTTCTTTCTACTTTGGGCTGGTTGTGCCGATTGCGGCTCCGGCGGTAGTCATTTATAATTTGATGTACATTCCTTTGGCTCATCGCGTATTTCCGACCACTTTCTTAGTGGGCATGGCCCTGATGGCGATGATGATGAGCATGGCCCAGCTATTTCTTAGAAAAAGTTCCACCTGGGTCTTTGGGATTTGGTTCTGCCTGTACTATGAAGCGGTGTTGCTTTGGCAGATGCCGGTGGCTTGGTTTACGTTCTGGAAAGATACATGGGGCACCCGTATGACCGCTTCCGATGTGCGTGAAGCGAAAAAGAAAGAAGAAAAACGAAAAGAAAAAGCAGCGAAAAAAGCCCATAAGGAAGCAGGTGAGAAGTGATGACCCTAGGAGATGAAGCCTATTCTCGGCGGAAAAATAGAAATAAAATCATTCGCTCCTTCTTTGAAATCATAGCCGTCCTTCTCATTCTATTCACGTTGTGGACTCTCTTTTTCCATACGAAGACCTATGTGCCCTATGGGAAAGACCAGGTCAGTGATACCACGGACACTGGATTTGTGGCGCTTTCTTATTTCGGGGTGGACCGCATAGGAAATACGTCTACCTTGATTGGGGAACGGCAGCTGAAGGAACACTTGCAAGCCATGAAAGACCAGGGCTATGTGACTATCACCCATGAGGATATTGAAAATTATTATAAAAAAGGGGAGCCCCTGCCGAAGAAAGCGCTGTATATCATGTTTGAAGATGGACGAAGAGATACAGCTATTTTTGCGGACAATATTTTGGAAAATTTAAATTTCAAAGGGGTCATGATGACCTATCCAGAAAAATTTGACCATCCAGATCCGAAGTTTTTGAAACCTTCTGAACTGAAAGATTTGACAGACTCAACCTTTTGGGAAATGGGAACCAATGGGTACCGCTTGGAATACATCAATGTGTATGATCGGTATCACAATTTCATTGGAGAAATCGACCCGCTGACTTATGCCATGATGCAGCCTTACTTGGGACGAGATTACAACCATTACCTCATGGATTTCATCCGGGACAAAGACCGCATTCCAGTGGAAACCATGGACCATATGAAGCGTCGTATCGGTTATGACTATGAACGACTTCGGGATTTGTACACCGAAGATTTGGGGTATGTGCCGCAGGTGCATGTACTTATGCATGCCAATACGGGAGCTTTCGGGAATGCGCCTAGCGTATCTCGGGAAAATGAAAAATGGATTCGCAAGCTCTTTGCTATGAATTTCAATCGGGAAGGCTATTCTTTCAATAAACGAGATAGTAGCATTTACGATTTGACCCGTATGCAGCCCCAGCCCTATTGGCCGGTGAATCACCTGTTGATGCGTGTCAAGTACGATACGGACCAGGATGTGACTTTCAAGACCGGAGATGCTAGGATTCGAGATTGGGACATTTTGAAAGGGGCGGCGGAATACAAAGAAGAAAGTGTAATCGTCACGTCCCTTCCCGAAAGCCAGGGCATGGTGCAACTGAAAAATAGCGGTGGCTATTCGGATGTGCATATCAAAGTGCGACTAGAAGGCAATTCCTTTGGTGGACAGAAGGTGCTGTTCCGCGGAAATAAGGATATGACCTCCTATGTATCGGCGGGGATTGTGAATGGACATTTTGTAGTCACAGAAACTTCTGATGGTAGCGATAAGACACTGTACGATGAAAAAGTCAGCATCCTCGATGGGATTGAACCGATTTCAGTGGATGAAGATAAAAAAGAAGTACAAATGGGCGTACTGGAAGCACTCACTCGCTACTCCAGTACCACTGACAAAGCGAAAGCCTATGCGGCGAAATTGGAAAAGACTAGAGATGAAAAGCCGAAAACCATTGCTGAAGGGGGAGAACCCTATGAAGCACCGGAAAGTTTCCATGCTCGTTTAGATAGAAATATGGAAATTATCGCCAATGGCAAGAAAGTGACTGTTCTCCTAGATGGTAAAGAAGTGACTACGGTGGAAACCGATCAGACAGAAGGCAGTGAAATCGGTCTTTGGGCTGGCTGGGACAACAAAGCCTGGAGCCAACGCAATCTGGCAGACGATGTATATGATGGTGTCTTTGAACGGCTCATCATTTCCAAAGCCGATGATAGTCAAGTGATTTATTCTACTGAACTTCAGGGCTGGGATAAAGTGAAATTTGACATCAACCAGAAATGGGAATCGGTGCTGGATTTCTTCTTGACCTACTTCTAAAGGCAATGAGGAATTAGGAGTTAGGAATGAGGAATGAAGGTGGCGGCGCGCAATTCATATAGCGCCGCAGCTTTATATGGCTGTTGGGTTATCCACCGTGTTCTTATTGAACATTTAGCACAAAGGCATAACGCTATTGGTTTAAGGTTTAGGGTTTAAGGTTTATCTGATAAACGAAAACCTTAAACCCTAAACCAATGACGTTGTGTATTTGTGCTAAATGTTCAGTAAGAACACGGCATATAAACCAACAACTAACAACTAACAACATATACCAAAAGGAAAAACTATGAAACCAAAATACATACTTATCGCAGCCCTCGTGGCGGCTTGTCTTTTCTCTGGCGGCTGCAAGGCGGAGGAACCGCTGACGAGTGGTTCCCATCCTCCTGTGACACTCTCTTCCTGGGTGGTGTCCTGGGACGAAGCGAATGGCTGGAAGGAATACCAAAAGAATAAGACCGATTGGGATAGCGTGGCTTATTTCGCAGCCACTTTCGATGAAAATGGAAAATTGCAAATGCCAGAAGGGCTGAAAAAGAAACCGAAAACCAAGGGCGCTTTCTACCTGACTTTTGTCAATGATGTGCATCCTACCAAAGGGAAGCCTGTCGAAAAAGATACAACGGTGTTGCAAAAGGTACTTGCTACGGAAGAATCACGACGGGCCCATGCAAAGGAAATCTTATCCATGGCAGATACAGCTGGTGTGGATGGCATTGAAATCGACTATGAACGAATTGCGAAAGCCAGCGATCCAGAGTTAGTCAAGAAATTTGCCAACTTCACGCAAATACTATTTCTGGAATCTATTTCCCATCATAAAAAAGTACGCATCATTTTGGAACCATCGATGCCCATGGACCTTCCCTATAGCAGCGGCCCCGAATATGTGGTGATGGCCTATAATCTCTATGGCCTTCATAGCGGACCGGGACCGAAGGCAGATGGGCCATTCATTCAGAAGACCATCCAAAAGATGCAAGCTCTTCCGGGGAAAAAGGCCTTGGCTTTTTCTAACGGAGGATGTCAATGGGAGGACGCAGGCCTTTTAGGTCTTAAAAAAGGAAAAGCCAAATTCATTACCGAAGAAACCGCAGTGCAGCTAGCGAAGGCGTACCAGCAGCAACCGATACGCGATGCAGCCAGTGCAGCCCTTCATTTTTCCTATAAAGAAAAAGACCACACCTACGATGTGTGGTATGCGGATAAGGAAACACTGGAAGCCTGGATGACACTAGCGGCGAAAGAAGGCATTTCGTCTATCTACATTTGGCGATTAGGCGGAAATGTGAGTATGAAGCAGTTGGAGAAACAGTAGGCAGTTAGCATAAATGTTGGCAGTGTAAATGTGCCTGGACTGGATGCGGGAGATGTATTTTGAAATCTCTGTATATGTCATGTTGTTAGTTGTTGGTTGTTAGTTGTTTGAAATCCAACAACAGACAACCAACAACCAACAACAATGACCAATTTCGTTCTACCTGGACTTGATATAAACGAGTAGTTGGCTGTTAGCGGTACACTGCCAACTGCGAACTGCTAACTGCCTACTAAAAAGGGAGGTGGCATTTTGAATCGTAAAGAAATCATCCATTTTTTATTGGCCGGTGTATTGACCGGCGTGGCTTGGGGGAGTGTGTCCTTAGCTACCCCTGTTTCGGCGGCAGAGAAGATTCTTCCACCTCCGGCTAGCACGGTGAAGGTGACCTATACCGCTGCTGATCGCGCGCGATATGAGGCGCTTCGCAGTGAAAATAAAGGACAGCTGGCGCCGAAGGAACGGTTCATTACCACCACGGCCCAAGATATTGTCCTGACCTTTGGCGGTCTGACCCGCAAAGAATCGGTGGAGGATATGCTCGACCACTTGGATGCCATGGGGGCACGGGGTACTTTCTTTGTGACCGAATTGGAACTTCGGAAATACCCTGGTACGGTACAGGAAATCTTGGACCGCGGACATGAAATCGGATTGGGACTTCGGACAGGAACGGATGGAGATTTCTATGAAACCTGTGCCCAAATCGAACGACTTCAGCGAGACATGTCGAACCAGTTTGGCGTGCGCCCTGTGATTGCACGGCAAGTCTTCGGCACGGAAATTTCTACGGTCAATGAAGCTTGCTCTGCCATGGGGGTTCGTTTGATTGGACAGACTGTGAATACAGTGCAAACCAAAGACAAGGAAGCCACCAGTGCAGAAGAAATTTATTCTCATCTCTTTGGGAAAGCGGTTACATCCATGGGCCGCGGGCAGGTGATTTACACCAGATTGGATTTCTTGGACCAGCCTCGGTTGACAGGAAAATTACTGGAATTGGTGAAAGAAAATAAAATCGATAATATCGCCTATCGAAATCTGATGGACTCTCCAGAGGATAATCCAAGCAATGATTCGGACTACCGCCTGGTGAGTGTGGGCGATGTACTCCAGGATGAGGGCCATTTATGGACCTATCCGGTTCCTGCCAATCAAGTGCCTGCTAGCTTGCAAGTGGGGGCTTCGACGGGCGTAGATGCGGAGCGGAATTTCCAGGAAGAATTTATGAAACGCTACATCGGTGCGCCTGACGTCAATGGGACGGACCGCATACGAGAATTTTCTTCCGCCGAAATGAAAACTATGGATCACACAGGTGTCATCAAAGGGGTACCGGAGAAAACGATTTTCCTCACGTTCGATGATTGGAGCAATGATCGCTCCATCAATCATTTGCTTTATGTGCTACGGAAACATCACGTTCATGCTACCTTTTTCATTATCACTTGGAATGTGAAAAACAATCCAAATCTGCTTCGTGCCATTGCGGAAGAAGGAAATAGCATTGCCTCCCATACGCACAGCCACCGTCCTATGGTGCAGCAAGATGCTACCTATGGGGGAAATATGGTGCCTATGACTAGGGAAGAATATGCGGAAGACGTGAAAAAGGCCTACGCGGAACTAGTCAATGTAGTGGGGGATGTGAAAGTGGATGGCAAGCCCATGCTCACCCGTTTCATCCGTCCGCCAACGCTAGCTATTAGTAAATCCGGTGTGAAGAGTATTTTAAATGCGGGCTATACGTACATTGTTTCTGGTTTTGAAAGTACCGATGACTATGCAGCCCCCACCATGCAGGCTTTGATTGGGGCCATGCAAAATGGGATTTATGATAAGACAGGAAATGTGCGGACTGGTTCGATTCTAGTCATGCATATGACCGATGGTGCTCGTTTCACCGCAGAAGCACTGGACGAACTATTGACGGCCAATGAACAGCGGGTAGATAATGACCCGAAGAAATTTAAAGTAGGCCGCTTGGCCGATTACTTGACAGCAGGATACGACCAATCGGCGAGTGCGGCAGAAAATATAGAGAAGCACTTGGTGTATAAAGGAAGTTGTTGTAATTAAAAGTAGGCAGTTAGCAGTTGTTAGTAAGCAGTTAGCAGTAGGCAGTTGGCAGTTTACCGATAACTACGGACTACTCGCTTATTTCAATTTCAGGTAGGACGAAATTGGTAATTGTTGTTGGTTGTTGGTTGTTGGATTCCAAACAACCAGCAACTAACAACTCAGACAGCATTACTATGAAAATAGGGATTAGGGATTGGGGATTAGGAAATGCTCTTTCTAATCCCTAATCCCCAATCCCTAGCTACTTTAATCTCTCATCTTTTTCATTGATAGTGATGCACCGGCGATGCATGAAGTTTACTGCCTACTGCCAACTAATAACTGCCTACTAACAAAGGAGAATATATTGGGATGTTTATGGAAGCTCATCAAGTGGATCCTCTACTTGGTGATTTTAATTGCCCTCGCGGCGGGATGCTACGCGGGGAATGTGGCGTACAAGGAATTGTTTTATGCGCCTTGGGATCGGATTTTGGGGATTGAGAACCATCGGACCGATTTGAATCGCATCCATGAAATGGAAAGTCGCTATGGTTGGCAGCGGGTGATGGTGCCCTCTAGTGATGGGACGGAGCTTCGCGGTACCTATATCGAGGATGCAGGAAATACCAGAAAAGCGGTGATTCTGCTTCATGGATTGTATCAGAATCGATCCATGTGCATCCCCTATGTGGATATGTATCGCCAGATGGGGTACAATGTGCTGCTTATTGATCTTCGGGGTCATGGAGAAAGCGGCGGCGACAGGACGGACTGGGGCATTCATGATATAGAAGATTTGAATAGCTGGGTGGATTTCCTGAAAGCGAAAAATCCAGCTATGCAAATCGGCATGCACGGGATTTCTTTAGGGGCTGCTATGGCACTCATTTACAGCGGGAGCGATGAAGGGCAAGAAATGAAATTCTACGTGGCCGATAGTTCCTATGGAAATTTATTGGGATTGGGACGAGACAAACTCATGACCTATACCGGAGATGAACGATTGGTATTGGGCATGGATATACTAAATCCTTTCTTCCAGGGCGCCCTCTTTTTCCATGACCAGAAATTGCTGCGAGATATAGATCCTCTGTGCCGCGTGGAAAAGATGACATCCCCCGTTTTATTTCTACATGGCGGAAATGATACGCTGGTGCCCGCTTCGGTGGCAGAAGAATTGCTGGAAGCTTCTCATAGCGCAAATAAACAGCTGTACATTTTCAAAGGCGCCGGCCACACCATGGAAATGGCAACCAATGGACCAGCCTATCGGGAACATGTGCAAAATTTCGTCAGAAATGTGGTACAATGATTTTAGTAGGCAGTTAGCAGTAGGCGGTAGACGGTAGACGGTGAACTGCTAACTGCTAACTGCGAACCATATCGGAGGTGGAATCATGGAACATCAGACTATCAATACCCATGCCATGAAAGTGACTTTGGAACTGATTCAGCTATTGCAAGGCAGGGTGGAAAGTTTGCAAATGAATTTGTCCCAGGCGAGGGATGACAAGGAAGGTTTGGAATTGACCGTAGAAGCCCTGCAGGACGAGAATGAAAAAATGCAAGAAAAACTTTTCCAAATGGAAGCCTTGCTGCAGGAAATGAAAGAAGCCCAGACCGAATCTAGCGAAGGGGTAGAGACACTTCATGGATTGGAAGAAAAACTCAGTTTCTATTACCAAGATGTGAAAAAGATGAATCCAAAGAAATTGAACGCGGAAGACGGGGAAACGTTGTATCATATTTTGGATTATACCTTTAAGTCATTGAAAAAAGCTGGATTGAAATTATAGGGATTTGCGTCAGTTGGGACAATTTCCATAGAGGTTACAGGTTGCTCAGGGTTCTAAAGGTTCTAAGGGTTCTAAAGGTTTCTCGAATGAGCTAATAATGCAAGCGTCTATTGGCACAGTCGAGAAACCTTGAGAACCCTTAGAACCCTTAGAACCTTGAGCAACTTGTCATCGCTGGCGTTAGCATCCCAACTCATGCAAATCCTTAATTTAACAACAACATTCCTATTGACCCACATAGCATATTAGTATAAAATAAGATTTGATATTAGCGGTATCTTTACTCTGGTAGCTAGTGACTAGTGACTAGAAAAGCTGGTGTCCAAGTCACCAGTCACTAGTCCACCAGTCACCGTTTTATACCGAGTGATGCATTAATAGTTATAGTAAAGATACAGCTGCCTGGATAAACGGCAGACATAGAGGAGGATGTACGGTGAAGTATTTTTTAATTGGATTAACGATGATTGTTTCCTTACTAGTTATCGTAGTGGTGGTAGCTCAGGAGTCCAAGCAGGCTGGCATGGGCAGTGCCATTGGCGGCGGTGCAGAAGGTGCCGTGGGCGGTCGGCCCAGAGGAAAGGATGCGGTTCTTTCCAAATTTACAGTGGTATTTGGCATTATTTTTGCAGTGCTTTGCCTCGTACTGGGCAGATATATGAATACTTTCTGATGTTACATCGAGGGGCTTGCATAGTTGGTGCAAGCCCTTTTTTCATAGCTGATTAGTAGGCAGTCAGCAGTAGGCAGTTGGCAGTAATGGTGTACAGTAACTGCCAACTGCCAACTGCCAACTGCTAACTTATTTCAAGGAGAATATCGTATGGAAGAAAAGAAAACACTTTTATCCTATAAACCAGGCGTGGTGCTGCAGGGGGTGTACAAATCCTATGGTCGTTTTGGCTTTTTGCTGACCGATGACGACCATGAGGACGTGTATATTGCTAACAGCGATCGCCTGAATGCGGTGAATAATGATACGGTCGAAGTGAAGACCATGAAAAGTGAAACCGGCCGTCACAATACGGAAGGCCGGGTATTGAAAGTCCTTTCGCGGGCGAATAATACCTTTGTGTGCACCTATGAAATGCTTTCCGATGGCGGGGAAGCGGTGCCGATTGATGAAAAAGTAGACATGGTCATTGTCATTCCAGAAGGACAGGAAATGGAAGCCACCACGGGGGCGCGCGTCATGGTAGAAGTGACGAAATGGCCGGGCGAATGGACCGATGCGGAAGGGCGAGTGACGGAAGTTATTGGTTATAAAGGGGACAAAGGGCTAGACATTGACATCATTGTGGCCCAGCATCGTCTGCCCCATGAATTCTCCGAAGAACTCATGGAAGAAGCAGAGCATTTGCCTAGAAATATCCAGGTCGAGCCAGGCTTGCAAGATTTCCGGGATTTGCCGATTGTCACCATTGATGGGCCTGATTCTAAAGATTTGGACGACGCCGTGTATTGCGTGCGGAAAGAAAATGGGCATTTTGAGCTGGGCGTCCATATTGCCGATGTTTCTCGTTATGTGACCAAAGGCTCTCTCTTGGACACAGAAGCCTATCGCCGGGGAACCAGTGTGTACTTGGCGGATCGGGTGATTCCTATGCTGCCCTTCCAGCTTTCCAATGACCTGTGCAGTTTGAATCATGACGAAGACCGCTATGCCATGTCTTGCGTTATGGATGTAGCGCCGGATGGCACAGTCAAAACGGAAGTCATTTCTCCCTCCGTGGTTCGGGTGGCACGGCGTTGCAATTATCCAGAAATCAATAAAGCCTTTCATGAAGGCATCGCGCCAGATGATTTGAAACCCTTCCTTCCCATGCTGGAAGATTTGAAGGCATGCGCCGATTGCCTGCGAAATAATCGAACCCGCCGGGGCGCTTTGGATTTCGATTTTCCCGAATACAAAGTGGTACTGGACGAAGAGGGTGTGCCGCTCCGCATTGAAAAACGACTTCGCAGTGATGCGGAAAAAATGATTGAAGATGCCATGATTGCGGCCAATGAAGCGGTGGCGCGGTTCTTGGAAAAGACGGGACACACTTCGATTTATCGTGTTCATGACCATCCGGATGCAGAGAAATTAAATTCCCTGCGTCGTCTCATCGAAATTATGGGCGTCAATATTCAGATTCCGAAAGGTCCTGAACCGAAGGATATTCAAAAATTGCTGGAAATGGTGAAAGGCCAGGACATCGAAGCGGTGGTGCAGGTAATGACCCTTCGCAGCTTGCCCCAGGCTTGCTATAGCACAGAAAATAGTGGGCACTTCGGGATTGCTAGCGAATGCTATACCCATTTCACGTCCCCAATTCGTCGCTATCCTGACTTGATGGTGCATCGCCTCATTCGCCAGGCTATTTCTGACGAACTAAATAAGGCCCAACTGAAAAAGCAGACCGAATTTTTGCTTCGCGCCGCAGACCATTGTTCCGAAACAGAACAGAATGCCACCGATACGGAACGTGATGTGGACGATCTGAAGATGACAGAATACATGGTGCCTTTCGTGGGCGAACCATTCGACGCCCATATTACCGGCATTACTCGATTTGGCATTTTCGTGGGATTGGACAATGGAGTAGAAGGGCTCATTCACATCGATTCCATGGACGATGATGAATACATGTACCAGGAAGATACGATGACCATGAAAGGCCGTTTCTCTGGAACCACCTACGCCATGGGCATGCCTGTCCGGGTCACTTTGGTGAAAGCGGATAAAGAACGGCGAGAAGTGGATTTCATCATGGGAGAAATTCATTCGCCCCTGAATCTGGAAAAGAAAACCAGAAGTTCTTCCAAATCTCACTCTCATTCCAAGAAGAGTGCTAAGAAGAAAAATAAGAAGGGAAGGAAATAACGATTAGTGACTAGTGACGGGTGACTAGTGACTGGTGGTATATTTCTAGTCTATAGGAGATTTGCATGACGAAGGAAAAAACAGCGCCGCCGGTGGCAGCGAACCGGCAGGCCTATCATAATTATTTCATCCACGATACCTATGAATGCGGTATCGCCTTGACAGGGACGGAAGTGAAATCCATTCGTGCGGGAAAGGTCAACTTGCGGGATAGCTTTGCCCGTATCAAGGACGGGGAAGTGTGCTTGTGGAATGCTCATATTTCCCCTTATGAACAGGGAAATATTTTCAACCACGACCCACTTCGGACGCGGAAATTACTGCTCCATAAAAAGGAAATACTAAAAATTGAAATGCAACTGAAAACGAAGGGGTATACATTGGTGCCGCTGAAACTGTATTTCCGACACGGAAAAGTGAAAGTGGAAATTGGCGTAGCAACAGGTAAAAAATTGTACGATAAGCGACAGGACATGGCGGCGAAAGCAGCGAAACGAGACCTGGATCGCCGCATCAAAGAACAGAGATATGATTAAATTGGACGATTATTTTATTTTCAACTGGTAGGTTACGGACTGGTGATTGTTGTTGGTTGTTAGTTGCTGATTGTTTGGCTCTAACAACCAATAACCAACAACTAACAACTAATTAAGGGAGATGTATCATGGAACATAAAGAAGACAAAAAATATAAAAAAGATTTTCACAAGAAAGGCCATTTTGGTGGTAAGAAATTTTCCAAGGGGAAACCGGATTTCAAAAAGAGAAAACTGGCACCGGGCGTCGAATTTGTAGATCGAGAATTGGGCGTAGGCATCGTGAGAAAGTTGACCGATGAAGGTGTAGTGGTCGCTTTTGGGGATGTTGAAAAAGTGATTCCTAGAAAGAAACGGGAAGACAAGAATGGAGGATTCAGAAAAGGCGGATTCCATAAAGACCGTTTCCCAAAGAAGGAAGACAAAACACCATTCCAGGGAGCCAAACCGATGGAAAAGAAAGTCTTCACCTTTGACGTAGAAGCAACGCCGGCGAAAGCAAAACCAGCAGGGAAAAGAGAAGTCACGGTGGGATTGGAAGTGGTGGATGACGTCCTGGGCAAAGGCGTGGTCAGTCGCATCACCGAAAGAGGCACCTATGTGACCTATGAATCTACGGGGGAACATATCATGTATCCGAGAGGTCTCACAGCGAAATTGTTGGCCTCCGCTTTCCCGAAGACGAAGAAAGAAAAGAAAGAAGAAATTCCCAAAGGGAAAGGACGCACCTATACCGTGCCGGACGCCCCGCAACGGGAACCAAAGAAAGTGGAAGTTCGCCCCGTCAAAGAAACGCACCGTGGCAATACCCACTACATCGAGCTAGGCGTAGGAACACCAGTGATTTCTGCCACTTTCGGCAAAGGGGTGATCACCGATATAGCCCATGGGCGGATGAAGGTGAATTTTGGACAGGAAGAAAAAGAATTTGTCTATCCAAGAGCCTTTGCGGAAGGGGACATTGAGGTCGTTACAGAAGAATAAGAGCACGAAAAAAGCATTGAACCGGTGGAGGTTCAATGCTTTTTTGTGCAAGTAGGCAGTTAGCAGTTAGCAGTAGGCAGTAAATGGTAAACAGTTAACGGTAGACCACAAACCACCAACCGCCAACCGTCAACTGTCAACCGTCAACCGTCAACCGCTAACCGCCAACTGCCAACTGCCAACTGCCTACTTTCTTTCCATCTGAATCAACGTCTCATCTCGTTGGAACTGTTTCATTTTCATCTGGAATTTGGGCGGCTGGCCTTCTACGCGAATTTCCACTCGTTTGATATTGGGAAATTCAGTTAGCGTATCTACGACCATGGCAACGAAAAGGGATTCGCTAGTTTCTCCCTTGAGCTGATTCAATTCTTTCGTAAAATTGACCGTGGCGGTGCCGTCTTCGATGTGTACATTCTTGAGACTGACGCCGGCGGGAAGCAGGGGATATTTACTATTTCTATCAGTACGAATCATTTCGGTGATGGCAGTCTTCGCGGTGCGATCGCCTGCTTTGACGGTGATTTGTACGGGCAAGATGTGCAATCCATCATCGGCGGCTTTGTAGTAGGTCAGAGTCGCTTCTTTTTCTGCCGGCGCACTTGCTTGAGACGAAGCCGCTGGGGGCACCATATTTTTATCTGTAGGCTGTGTGACAGCCATGCCGCCACAGCCAGATAAGGCGGCGGTGAGTAGGAGAACAGCCGAAAGGGCATAGATGTGTTTCATAAGGACCTCCGAGGAGACGAATGACTTGTTTATTCATTTGGCATGAAATCAGAGATTTATTGTTGTTAGTTGTTAGTTGTTGGTTGTTGGTTGTCAGGCTCCAAACAACCAACAACCAACAACTAACAACCAATATCACGCAATGGATGCGAAGTAATTCACCAATCCATTGAACAAGCTATTCGCAATGCTCTTAGGCCCCCAGGTGGAGGTGAGCATTTGCAAACGATGGGGATTGGTGATGAATCCCATTTCCATCAGAACAGAAGGCATGGTGGTATTGACATTGACGTAGAAATCGTTGGACTTGACGCCGCGGTCCGGGATGGCGAGGCTATTCATGGTGGCTTGGTGCATCATTTGCGCCAAGAGAAGGTCTCTGGAACTTTTGGCATTGTAGTATGCCGTGGTGCCGTCTACGCTGCCATTGGTAAAAGAATCAATGTGAATGGAAACAAAGGCATCCGCATGAGCTTCATTGGCTACATCGCAGCGGGCTTGCAATTCCGGGTCCGCATCCGCCCAGGGGCCATACACATCTTTATCGGTGGAACGAGTCATGACCACTTTGGCACCGGCAGAGGTAAGCAGATCGCGCAGCGGCAAGGCAATGGAAAGGGTGATATTTTTTTCATAAATTTCCTTCCCACCCAAACGGCCAATGGCGCCTACATCGGTGCCGCCGTGACCGGGGTCAAGACAAATAATTTTTCCTTTTAGCACTCTTTTAGCTTCAGCAGAAACATTGACCTTAGTCGTAGCTGGTTCTTGGGAAGTGGTTGTACTTGCTTTGGTAGACGTTTTGCTATCGGATTTTGTGGTTTTCGTCGTAGACTTTTTGGAAGTAGAAACTGGCGTTGTCGTAGCGGCTGGTTTGGTGTAGGTCTTTTTGGCACCGATGACGGGAATGTCTACCACCAAACGATGAGGCTTTTGCAATTTGGCATCGGGACGAAGGGCGAAGACGCGAATATTATCCATGGTTTGTGCTTTGGTGAGGGCCACATCCAAGTAGGTGTCCCCATCTTTTTCGGAGACCGTAGCAAAATCAATGGCCCGATTATCCATATCATATTGCGATTGCACTTGCCCCATGGAAGTGTTTTTCAAAATGACTTCAAAGTTCTTTCCTTCTTCATCAATGGCTGCTTCCGCATGGACTGCTTGGGTCAAATCCATGGCAATTCGGACAAATGGCGGATCCCCGTCATTGCGAGACGTCCAGCGCAGGTCCGTGATGGTGGCCTGTTTGGCCAATGCGGTATGGGGGAGAAATAGGGGAAATAGAAGTAAAATAAGGAAGGTGAAAAGGTATTTAAAAATTGGTTTCATGATGGCTCCTTTAATTTACAGGTTGCTCAAGTTTCTAAGGTTTCTAAGGTTTCTAAGGTTTCTAAAGGTTCTCGAATGTGGTGATAACGATACATTATATGGATTCATTCGAGAAATAGTAGAACCCTTAGAACCTTTTAGACCCCTAAACCATTTGGCGTTACATATTTTTCAAAAAATGAAAAAGGCATGTTTTTAATGTGTACCTTATTATAGCACTTTTTGAAAATTTCCAGTAGGATGTTGTAGTTATCTATTCAAACTTCCCACCTAAGAAATATCACTTTTCGTCGATGCAGTCTGACATCAAGCGGTATTTAAATTGAAATGATAGGCCCATCGGGCA
>CAVBRV010000009.1:0-26309 GCA_963597965.1 Paludibacteraceae bacterium
CAATTTAAATACCGCTTGATGTCAGACTGCATCGACGAAAAGTGATATTTCTTAGGTGGGAAGTTTGAATAACCTATTTTTACAATTCGCGGCGCTTCCAAATTTTTATGCGCCGCCACCTTCACTCCTCACTCCTAATTCCTCACTCCTCACTATAATCATAGGGAATCAATGACATGTACAAGAGCGTCCACATCGCTACCAGTCGTCGCCCAGCTGGTGCAGAGGCGGATGATGCTGTGGGTGTCGTCGGCTTTACAGCCGAAACCGAAGTTGACCTTTTCCGCTAACTTTTCCATTTGACTATTTTCAATGGTGAAGAAAATCTGATTGGTGGGAGAATCGAAATAGAGAGGAAGGCCTTTCTTCTTCAAGGCCTGCTTGATTTCTTCGGCGTACTGGTCGGCCTGTTTTCCTATCTGGAAATAGAGACCTTTTTTGAAAAGTTCATCAAATTGAATGCCCAGCAGCCAGCCTTTGGCGAGGAGGGCGCCGTGCTGTTTGATGAGGGTGAAGAAATGGGGAATCCGGTGAGGATTTGGGATGACTACCGCTTCGCCCAAGAGGGCGCCGCATTTCGTGCCGCCGATGTAGAAGACATCACAAAGTTTTGCCAAATCAGGAAGTGTCACATCGTTTTCTTTGCTGCCCAGGGCATAGGCCAAGCGAGCCCCATCGACGAAGAGGGGAATGTGGTGTTTGCGGCAGACGGAAGAAATAGCGGTCAGCTCTTCCAAAGAATACATGGTGCCCCATTCGGTGGGCTGAGAAATATACACCATGCCGGGGGCTACCATGTGCTCCCAATTTTCATCTTGGTAGAAGTCAGTCACATATTTGTCGATAGCTTCTGCGTTTAATTTGCCATTTGCCGATGGAACCACTAGCACTTTGTGTCCGCCCCATTCGATGGCACCCGCTTCATGGACATTCACATGGCCGCTATCTGCTGCCATGACGCCTTCGTAAGCGTGGAGCAAGGAATCAATGACAGTGGCGTTGGTCTGGGTGCCGCCGACAAGAAATTTCACATCCGCTTCGGGGCACGCGCAAGCCTGACGGATGCGTTCTCTGGCGGATTCACAAATGGGATCGGTGCCATAGCCGGCGGTGTGCAGTAGGTTCGTTTCAGAAAGTCGCTGGAGAATGGAGGGATGACATCCTTCCATGTAATCAGAAGTAAAGGGGAGTTTTTCGTTTGACATGTTGATTTCCTTCTTTCGGTTTACAATGGGTTGTTGGTTGTTAGTTGTTTGTTGTTGGGGTCAAATAACTGACAACAAACAACTAACAACAGTGAGTGCAAAGGAATCTGCACAATAGCCCGTATTTCTATGCATTTGAATACCAAAATTTCACTGCATATATTCAGTAAACTTCATGCACTGCCGGTGCATCACTATCAATGAAAATGTTAAGAGATTAAGTGGCTAGGGATTGGGGATTAGAATGAACATTCCCTAATCCCTAGCTACTAATCCCTAATCCCTAATCCCTATTTTCATAGTAAACATCGGGCGTATGAATGATCGAACATCTACCAGTTTAGTATAACATAGTTTTATAAACCAGATTAGGTGATGTTGCTGGTTGTTTGTTGTTTGGGGCCAGACAACCAACAACCAACAACCAACAACCAACAACTATTTATGCCCAAAATGCATAGAAACAGCAAATCCTATTTCCAATTATGCATACCTCTTTTTTGCAATGAAGAATAGTGGTATAATTATTTCCATAAATTGTACATGATTTCAATGAATGTGCACAAAAAGAATATCTAAATGTGGGATACGAAAGCAGAAAGAATGATTCTTTTTGCTTTTCTTCTATGATGAAGGGAGTCAAAATCTATGAATATCCATGAATACCAGAGCAAGCAGATTATGCGTGAATATGGCATCCACGTACCGGAAGGCTATCCGGCTTTCACGGTGGAAGATGCGATAGACAATGCGAAACGTCTGGATACCCCGGTGGTGGTCGTGAAGGCGCAGATTCATGCCGGCGGTCGTGGGGAAGCAGGCGGTGTCAAATTGGCGCGTAGTTTGGATGAAGTACGGAAATATGCGAAGCAGCTTTTGGGAAGCACCTTGGTGACCCGTCAGACCGGCCCCCAGGGGAAACAGGTCAATCGCCTTCTCATCGAAGCAGGTTGTCATATTAAGAAAGAATATTACCTGTCTTTCGTGGTTGATCGCCAGGCAGAATGCGTGGTCATGATGGGTTCTGAATCGGGCGGCATGTCTATCGAAGATGTAGCGGCCGAATCTCCTGAAAAGATTATCAAAGAATACATCGATCCCGTCATTGGGCTTGCTGATTTCCAAGCACAGCGCATGGCCTATGCGCTTCACTTTGAAAAGCCAACTGTCAAGAAAGCAGCGACCTTTATGAAATATCTCTACAACGTTTTTGTAGATAAAGATTGCTCTTTGGCAGAAGTGAATCCACTGGTTGTAACCGAAGAAAATGACGTGATGGCTCTCGATGCGAAACTCAATTTCGATGACAGCACCTTGGCTCGTCATCCGGAAATCGTAGCTCTTCGAGACATTACGGAAGAAGACCAGAAAGAAAGAGAAGCCGCTGCAGAAGGGCTGAACTACGTCAACCTGGGTGGCGACGTGGCTTGCATGGTCAATGGCGCAGGCCTCGCCATGGCGACGGTAGATATTATCAAAGAAAATGGCGGCGAACCGGCGAACTTCCTGGACGTAGGCGGCGATTCTACCCCAGAAAAGATTGTAGCTGCTTTCAAAATCATGCTGGAAGATGACCAGGTACACGGCATTCTGATTAATATTTTCGGTGGCATCAATAAATGTGACGTCATTGCCACTGGCATCGTAGAAGCGGCATCGCTTCTCTCCGGTGGCAAAGAAGAATTCCCCATTCCGGTCGTGGTGCGTCTGGAAGGCAGAAATGTAGAAATTGGTCGCAGCATCCTGGAAAAAGCCAATATCAAAAATCTCTATCCCGCTTCTTCCATGGACGAAGGCGCGAAATTGGCGATTAAAATGGCGAAGGAAAGCAAGAAATAAATATTGGATTATAGTGGCTGGTGACTAGTGACTAGTGACTGGGAAATCAGATTCCTAGTCACTAGTCTACCAGTCACTAGTCACCAAATAAAAAGGAGAATATCATGAGTGTATTAATTCATAAAGATACAAAGGTCATTGTGCAGGGCATCACGGGCAAGGCGGCTCGTTTCCATACGGAACAGATGCAGAAATATGGCACCAACATTGTGGGCGGCACCGCTCCGGGCAAAGCCGGCGAAGTGTGCTGCGGCGTGCCGGTATTCAATACAGTTCGTGATGCAGTGGCTGTGACGAAAGCCACCACATCCGTTATTTTCGTCCCCGCTCCTTTTGCAGCAGATGCCATTCTGGAAGCCGTCGAAGCTGGATTGGACCTGGTGGTTTGCATCACGGAACATATTCCGGTAGAAGATATGGTGAAAGTTCACCGTTACATGGTGGGAAAGAAGACCCGTCTCATCGGACCGAACTGCCCAGGCCTTATTTCCGTCGATGAAGCCAATATCGGCATCATCCCTGGACAAATTTATAAGAAAGGCCACGTAGGCGTCGTATCTCGTTCTGGCACACTGACTTACGAAGCCACTTTCCAGCTCACCAATGCAGGTATCGGTCAGACCAGCGCCATCGGTATCGGCGGTGACCCCATCAAAGGCACCGATTTCATTGATGCACTGAAACTCTTCAATGAGGATCCCGATACGAAAGCGGTTCTCATGATTGGCGAAATCGGTGGGACCGCGGAAGAACAGGCTGCCCAATGGATTCATGAAAATATGAAGAAGCCAGTAGCTGCCTTCATCGCTGGCCGCATGGCACCTCCAGGAAAACGCATGGGCCACGCTGGCGCCATCATTTCCGGCGGCAAAGGGACAGCGAAAGAAAAAATTGCGGCCCTCAATGCGGTAGGCATCCCGGTAGCAGAAACAGTTGCTCACATCGGTGAAACTTTCATCAAACTTCTCAAAGAAAAAGGCCTCTACGACGAATGCCATACTTGCTAACTTATTTGAGCCACGACGTTATGAATCATATGGCGTCGTGGCTCTTTTTTATTAGTGAGGAGTGGAGGTGACGGCCCACAATTCATATAGGGCCGCAAGTTTTTATAGAGTTGTTGGTTGTTGGTTGTCTGTTGTTGGGGTCAAACAACCAACAACAGACAACTAACAACCAGCAATAATTGATAATTCGGTTTCTGGCTAGTTGAAAAGTGAATTAATGACCACCCACTATACAAAGGGGTATTGGGGCGCTTCCAAATTTTGTGCGCCCCTTCCTTCACTCCTCACTCCTAATTCCTCACTCCTCACTCCTAATTCCTCACTCCTCACTTCTATTTATTTCGTAAGCAGATTTAATGTGGGACATTCGTGTTTTAGATGAAATTACCCTTGACGTTCCTATCTTTTTCCGCTATTGTTAGAGAAAAGTTTTGCAATTAGGAGGAAATATTATGTTTGCTAAATTCCAGGATTCTTTGCTCTTTCTCGTCCTCGGTTATGCGATTTTCCGTATTGGCTGGGGCGAGGGATTTACTTTAATTAATACCTTTATTTTGCTGGGCTCGATCATTGCCATTATTGCCATGATTTTGCGAAGAAGTGGGTACTTGGAAGAAGCGGAGAAGAGGAAACAGGAAGCTATGAGGAAGAAGGATGAAAAGTAGTTTAGGGTGTTCTTGTGACATTACGATGAAGGGAAATAATGGTTGATTTTAGTAGCTAGGGATTAGAAAGATCTTTTCCTAATCCCTAGCTACTAATCCCTAATCCCTATTTAAAGGAGATAAAAATGAATCCTGACTTATATATAGTCCGAAAAATCAATGGACTGGCGGGAAAAAATAGAAAAATCGATTTAATGATGGACCTGATTACTCGCTATGGTCATTGGGCCTTTGTGATTTATGGACTTTTGCTCTGGTTCATGCCGGGAAAGGATAGAGAGAAGCGGAGAAGTTGCTGCATTCTGGCTTTCCTTGGTATCTGCGTGGCGTCGGTGATTTCTTATGGCATCGGAAAGATCTGGTTTCGGAAACGCCCCTTCACCCAGGACTGGCGGATTTGGAATTTCACAGGGCACAAAGCGAATGCCTCTTTCCCTAGCAATCACACAATGAATGGTGCGGTAGTGGTGATGGAACTTCTTCGTATGCACATGCCTGGATCTAAAGTAATGACTGTTCTGGCGGGAATCCTTGCCTTCTCTCGTATTTTTGCGGGCATGCATTATCCCACCGATGTACTGGGCGGTGTGACCATTGCAGGCGTAGTGCATGGGCTTTTGCATCGAGGAGCGGTTATAACGCTTTTAGCTCCTTTCGTTCGTTGGAGTTCTGCTATTAGCGATGTAGTGATGGGAATTGTGAGAAAGGTTCTGTAGCGGGGACTTGGCTGGAGGAACATGGAGAGGAAGCGTGTATTCTAAGGTTCTGTAGCGATGGGATAGCTAGAGTGACATGGAGATAAAATGTGCATTTGAAGGTTCTGGAGCGATGGGATGGCTAGAGGGACATGGAGATGAAATGTGTGTGTTAGGGTTCTAAAGGTTCTAAGTGGGCTAAGGGTTCTAGGCACCAAGAATCCCCTTCCTATGGAAGGGGAAAGGCCATGAGCGGAGCGAATGGACAAGGGGATAGCTCGCACTAGCGGTATGATATACGATATGAATCAAGATGGTATAGGCGTCCAGAGACAGCGGGAGTTTGTTTAGTACATTTAACTTCTACGAAATAACTTCTAGCGTCTTGTCTCCCCTGTCGGGGGAGAATAAAAGAGGGGGCTGCACTAGCGGTATATTTCTCCATATGTACGATACAAGGACATGGTTGAAGTAACATATCATTTCAGGCCGCTAGAGCTGCCCCCTCTGCCTACGGCATCTCCCCCCAACGGGGGCGATAAAGTAACGGGTTTTCGCTCCGTTCGAGCGGAGCGAGAACCCTTAGAACCACAAAGGAGGTGAGACATATGGCAGAACAAGAAAAATCCAGCAAAGTATCTATTGTGCGCATCATCCAAGTCCTTTTGCGAGAATCAGACAAAGACCATCCCTTGACGCAGCAAGACATTTTAATGCATTTAGAAGAAAAATATGGCATGGTGATTAGTCGCAAATCCATTAGCCGCAATTTGACCAGGCTTCGGGAGGCAGGGCTTCCGGTGAAATGTCGAGAAGTGCCGCGGGTGGTGAATGGGAAGGAAACGTTGCTCTCCCTGGATTGGTATTGGGATCACGTCCTGTCGCAGGAAGATTTGAAATGCCTCATTGATTTGCTCTATTTCTCCCATTTGCCAGCCCAGCAGGTGAAGCAGCTCAGTGAAAAATTGAAAGAACTCCAAATTTGTTCTTTTGCTGATGGGAAAGAGTGTGTCAAAAATTTGCCTATGTCTCCCCAGTCTTCGGAGCGAGAGGAGAAGATTTCTCTCTTGTCCCAAGCCATTTCGCAAAAAGTGCAAGTGTCATTTTATTACGACCACTTGGAAGCGGATGGGAAATGGCACCATAATTTGACGCCTACGGGACAGGAAAAAGTATACCAAGTGAGTCCCTACCAACTGATTGCGTCTGATGACCAATATGTTCTTTTGGGAAATGAGGAAGGCAGCGAAACGATTTCCGCCTTCCAGGTGGAGCGATTGACCAGTATTTCCCTCTCCGAACAGCCCATCCGGTTACAAAAGGAATTGAATGGTCCTGCCAAGGATGAAAAATTATCTGATTTCCTCACGGCCTGTCAAGAAATCTATGCAGGACCTAGGGAGTTGTGTACCTTTGAAGCGGACTGGCGGCTGCTGAATGGAGTGGACCAGACTTTCGGCAAGGCGGCCCATTTGCTTTCGGCCAGTCAGGACAAAGTGACCATCGAAGTCAAAGTGCAACCGGCGGCTTTGAAAGCCTGGGTATTGAAACAGGCACCTCGCGCGAAAATTTTGTCGCCCGCCTACCTGGTAAAGGAGGTGAAAGAGGCGGCACAGGAAATGGTTCGCCTCTATGGCCTATGATACAGACCCTACTGCTCGTGGTGGCGGGATGCTTGCTCTTGGTGTTGCTCCTTCTTCTCATCCCGGTCAGATATACGATTGTGTTAGAGAAATGGAATATTTCCTGTCAAATACAAGCCCTGGGCGGACTATTTCATAAAGAACTATCTTTTGCCATGGAAGAAGAGAAAACGGATGAACCGGATGCTGACCTGATGGAAGAGCTTTTACAAAAAGCGGAAAATGCCCATGGTAAGACAGCAGAAAGTGATGAAAAAGGGAAAAAAGGCCCTGGCCCGGTGGGAAAATCTTTTTTATCCGCAGAAGAAACAGAGGAAGAGGATGGGCCTTCCTTGCTGGAACAGCTTCGTTTTGCTATGGAAAATGGACTGCTGGAGAAAGTATTTCATGCCGCCTCCCGATGCCTTTCGCACGGCTGGCCAAGTACGTGGCGCATCGAAGGAGAATTGGGATTGGGCGAACCTATGGAAACGGGCATTCTTTCTGGCATGATTGCCGCTTTTTTTCAAAAGGAAACGCAAGGCATTGTGTGGAATTATTTGGATCGAGTGATGGCCCTCACCGGCTACGGAAAAGGGCGCGTCATTCCTTTATATATGGCATATATAGCATGTCGATTATTGATTTGCAAAGAAACAAGGCAATTCTGGCATTTTAGACAAGGAGGAATCCGAAATGAATGATGAAACGAGAAAACAGATTTTTGAAGATTTTAAAAAGATGGTGACCACCGAATCCGTAGTGGGCCAGCCCATTTACTTAGGCGATGCCACCATTGTCCCCTTCGTGGATATTTCCTTCGGCTTTGGTACAGGGACTCATGGAAATACCACCACCGGCGGCGCAGGTGGCGGAAAAGTCACTCCCACTGCGGTGCTCATCATGAAAGGGGAACGGGTAGAACTCTTCTCCATCAAGAATGCTACCGCTAATGGCACTATCGACAAAGTGCTGAACATGGTGCCTGAAGTGATTTCCCATTTCACGAAGAAAAAGGAAAAGAAAGAAGAAGTCCGGGAAGCGGCTCTCAAAGAAGCGCACCAGGCTATGGCAGAAGAAGCGGAGACAGCGGCGCTGGAAGCGAAAAGCAATGAGTAGTGAGTAATGAGCAATGAGTAATTAAGGTAGACCTGGCACAATTTCCATAGCCAGGTAATTATATAAAATATATTATGCGGTGCTATAATATTTGTTGCACCGCGACATGCATTACTAATTTTCTCATTACTAATTGTAATTTCCCATTGACACTATGAAACGATTAGATTAAAATTAAGTCATACTCGTAGTTCCCATAGATTGGGACATTTACAGGAGGAAATACTATGAAAATGAATAAAGCAGTAGCAGCTATCGCTGCTGGTATGATTGGCTTTGGTGCCATGTTCTCCGCTTCCGCAGCAGGCATCGGTTTCGTAAATTCCAATGCTCTTCTGCAGGCTCATCCGAAAATGCAGAAAGCACAGCTGGACATGAAGAATGCTGCTCAGAAAGCACAGGAAAATTTCAATAGCCGCAGTGCTGGCAAGACTGACCAGGAAAAGCAGCAGATTGCTACCGAAATCCAGCGTGACCTGGATCAGAAAGAAAGATCCACCATGCAGCCGATTCTGCAGGATATTATGAAAGCTATCCAGCAGGTTCGCAAGGAAAAGAACCTGGATGTTATCCTGGAACAGGGCGCCGTTGTTGACGGTGGCACCGATGTGACTTCCGATGTATCCGCTAAATTAGCAAAATAATTGAATTGGGCGAAATAAAAAGACCTATGAGGCTTGTGTCTCATAGGTCTTTTTTTATACAAGTTGGCAGTAGGCAGTTAGCAGTTGGCAGTAGTTCGTGGGGCATTCATTCACTTTTCAACTGGTAAGAAAACGGAGTGGTGATTGTTGTTGGTTGCTGGTTGTTTGTTGTCGGTTGTTTGATCCCAACAACAAACAACTAACAACCCGCAACAATCGCTAATCCAGCATTTTGCTATTGAAAAAATGAATTAACGAGCAACCACGAATTATCATTGCTTTTGCCGTCGGTACAGAAGCATATAGTCTCGTAGTTCCTTTACGGTTTTGATGATTTTTTCACACCGTTCTTGGCTGAGCAATGGATATTTGGCAAATTCGGTGCTCAGGGTCTCAGCAATAAAATCACCCGTGACATGATCTATCCAGGAATTTGATAAATCGGTCAGTTTTAATTGTTTATCCTGCTTTTCGGCAAAGGGGTAAGCCGGTTGCTTATAGCGATTGATAAGTTCCGCCGGTGAATCAAACCATAAGGAATTGCCATTGTCAAAGATGGGGGCCATGCCGAGAAATTGTAAGGTGTTGACATTGCGGATGAATCCAAAGTTGCCTAAATGCCGGTCCGTGTTATTGATGAGATAATCAAATTGTAACATGACATCCAGGTCGTGCTTCACGTTGGGGATTTCTAGTTTTTGCGCACAAGATAAGAAATGGTTGTACTTACCGTCCTGCTTTTTATAAAGCAGGACATTTAAAATTTCATAAGCGGGAATGTATTCTGTGTCCGGTGTGATAAATGTGGGGCAGATGGAGTATATGGTGTGATTCAGTTCTTTAAACGAATAGTCCACATGAGGTAATCCCGCTTTTTCTAAAAGCTTACTGGCAATGATTTCATTGGGGATTTGCTGATAATAAGGGCGCTTTCCGGCTTTGGCTAAAAAGCGGGTCTTATTTTCTATGAACCAAAATTTGGGAAGATTTCCGTTAGAACTATAATCGGGAGAAAATCCGCTTGGCGGTATCCAGCTGGTCATTTCATTTTTGAAACTCAATCCTATTGGATGACCGGTAAAATCATTTTGAAAAAAATTGACAT
This sequence comes from Paludibacteraceae bacterium, assembly GCA_963597965.1. Taxonomy (GTDB): domain Bacteria; phylum Bacillota; class Negativicutes; order Veillonellales; family Dialisteraceae; genus Dialister. The sequence goes on from CAVBRV010000009.1 coordinate 9,902, forward strand.
CTTCCCATTGGATATGGCTGCCATAGGGGCAAAACCAATATTGATCGTTCAAGTTGAGACCGAGACTTTTCAGGGACAAGGAATTGATTTTCACGTCTATATCATTGAAAACACTCCCCGCAAGGGCTCGCGTCTTGGGAATATTTCTATAGTTAATCCATTCTTGAAAGGCTTTTTCTAATTTCAGCCTGGAGTCACGGTATTGCACGGAAAGGGGTAATCGTTTGGCGTCGTGAATTTCAAAAACCTGTTCAATATCGCCAAGATAGGTATTCATATCCACATCCATGACTTTGTGGTTCTTTTGCATAAAGGTATATTTCATGGGATTATTCCTCACATCAAATGGTGTAGTTGCTATATGCAGTATATGTAAATATGGGGGAAGAATCAAGTGGATTGTTGTTAGTTAGCAGTAGGCAGTAGTTCGTGGGGGCATTCATTCGCTTTTCAACTGATAAGAAAACGGAGTGATGATTGTTGTTGGTTGTTTGGCCCCAACAACAAACAACTAACAACCAGCAACCAGCAACAATGGCTAGTCCAGATTCTTGCTATTGAAAATTGAATTAACGAGCAACCATTACTTATAGTATAATAAGATAAGTTTTGAATATGAGTAGGCTGTAAGCAGTTGGCGGTAGGCAGTTAATCGTAAATCGTAAACCGTAAACTGTGAACTGTGAACTGTAAACTGTAAACCATTAACTGCCTACTGCAAACTGTTTACTGCCTACTCGTTATACAAAGGAGAACACCATTATGGACACACTCATGACACTTTGCGAAGCCATGATTCATTATGATAGAGGCGATGCGAAACGGATTCATCATTTCTTGAAAGTGCACGCCTTTGCTCGGCAGATTGGTTTAGAAGAAGGACTGGACGAACACACTCAGTTTATTTTGGAAGCGGCGGCCTATGTGCACGACATCGGCATTCACCAGGGCGAAATCAAGTATGGTAGAAATGATGGGATGATTCAGCAAGAATTGGGACCGGCGGAAGCACGGCCTATGCTGACCCGGCTTCACTTTGCCCCAGAGGACATTGACCGCATTTGCTGGCTCATTGCCCATCATCATTCCTATGGCTCTATCGACGGCCCGGATGCCCAAATTCTTGCAGAAGCAGACATGCTGGTGAACCAGTACGAAGACGGTGCTAGCGACAAACAGAACGAAGCCCTCTACAACAGGCTCTATAAAACGGAAACGGGAAAAAGGCTCTTTCGAGAATTGTACATTGAGACATATGACCCAGTTGTGAAATAAGAAAGGGAGTGAGAAGTTAGAAGTGAGAAGTTAGAAATGGTGGAAGTTGTGATGCTATGATTTGAATAGCATTGGTATTCATACCGCTGGTGCAGCCCCCTCTGCCTACGGCATCTCCCCCAATGGGGGCGATAATTAGTGGGTGCTCGATAATTCATAGGCCCGATTTTTACTGAATATATGCAGTAAAATTTTGGTATTCAAGTGTAAAGAAATACGGGCTATTGTGCAGATTCCTGTGCACTCATTGTTGTTAGTTGTTTGTTGTCGGTTGTTTGATCCCAACAACAAACAACTAACAACCAGCAACAATCACCAATCCGAGTTTTTTCTATCGAAAAAACGAATTGTCGAGCACTCACTATATAAATGTATATTTGCGGCGCTTCTAAATTTTGTGCGCCGCTACCACCATTTCTCACTTCTAATTTCTCATTTCTAACTGTCTTTATGCGTGATACATCACTCATTTATCCCATCCGTAGCGATGGGCGGATTTTGCTTGGTCGCAAGCGGCGGGGCATGGGATTTGGAAAATGGAACGGCTTTGGCGGGAAAATCGAAGCGGGAGAAACCATGCGAGAATGTGCGGCCCGGGAGCTGTGGGAAGAGTGCGGCCTGGTAGCGAAACCGGAGTCGCTGGAGATGGTGGGAGATTTATATTTCCATCAGCCCTCTGATCCCACTTGGTCTCATGCGGGTATCGTCTATTTCGCCAGAGAGTGGGAAGGGGAGCCCCACCTATCCGATGAAATGGAACCACGCTGGTTCCTGCCTTCCGAATTTCCTTATGATGACATGTGGATGGCCGACCGTATTTGGCTACCTATGATTTTGTCTGGAAAGAAAATTCGAGGCACGGTGTACTTTGCGGAAGATGGGGAAACGGTGTTTGACTATGTATTTAAAATGATTGATTTTATTTAGCGGTCATACGATAGAAAATAGTGAGGAGTGAGGAATTAGGAGTGAGGAGTGGTGGAAGGGGCGCATCATTATTTGGAAGCGCCCCAATACCCCCTTTTTATAAAGTAGGCTGTTCGCAGTAGGCAGTTGGCAGTAAGCATTACCTATTTTCTGCTAACTGCCAACTGCCTACTGCGAACTGTTTATCAAAATCGGCGAGCATATAGAAACGGACAGGGTGCTATATAAATGTATCCATATAAGAGCAATTCGATGCGCTCGCCGGCCATCATTACGCACTACGCACTTCGCATTACGCACTCGAAAAAGAGGAGTTTTCATGACAATGTTAGACAACTGGCCTCATCTGCTACTAGATTGGTTCGATGCCCATAAGCGGGACCTTCCTTGGCGGGAGGCGAAGCCTCGGAATCCTTACCATGTGTGGGTGTCGGAAATTATGTTGCAACAGACCCGGACGGAGGCGGTGAAGCCTTATTTCGCGAGTTGGATGGAACGATTTCCGACCATTCACGACTTAGCCATGGCAGATGAAGCGGAGGTGCTTCATCAGTGGCAGGGCTTGGGATATTATAGCCGGGCGAGAAATTTGCATAAAGCGGCGTTGGTGATGGAAGAAAAATATGGCGCCGCTATGCCCCAGACTTTGGAAGAAGTGAAAGCTCTTCCGGGCATCGGAGATTATACGGCCGGGGCGATTTGTTCCATGGCTTTTGGACAGAAGACGCCCGCCATTGATGGCAATGTACTTCGCGTTTACGCTCGTCTCTATGCGGTGCAAGAAGATATTTTGAAAAGCAGCGGGAAAAAGGCGATTCAGAAATTGGTGGATGAAACGCTGCCGGATCGGGCGGGAGATTTCAATGAATCCCTCATGGATTTGGGGGCGGACATTTGCATCCCGAAGCATCCTCGCTGTGACAGTTGTCCATTGGCTGCTTTTTGTGAAGCCAGGAAACAGGGCATCCAGGAAACGCTTCCAGTACGAACAAAGAAAAAGCCCCAACAGGAATTGGCAGCGGCTTGCGGCATTTGCATTCGAGACGGAAAAGTGCTTCTTCATAAACGGCCGAAGACAGGGATGCTGGCCTCTATGTGGGAATTTCCTATGGCCCTGGCGCCGACCACAGAAGAAAGTCAAAAAGAATTGGAAACTCTTTTGTCTGGCACTATTGAACAGGATATGTGGCGGTATACCCACGTTTTTACCCATCGCATCTGGCATATGATTGCTTATCGGATGGAAACATTCCAGGTGCCTGAGGGAGAATACCAGTGGTTTAGTCCAACAGAATATAAACAGATTCCGCTGGCAGGACCGCATGCGAAGCTGGCGGCATTTATGGAAGGGCAATTAGGAGTTAGGAGTTAGGAATGAGGAATGGTGGTGGCGGCGCATCAAATTTATAGGGCGCCGCGAGTTTTTATATATGGGATTGTAGCGTTAACGGGGAGACGATTTCGATTAAAAAAGGTTATGAGAAAAGCGGTATAGGCAGTAGCGATTACCCCCTTTCGCTGAAAGGGGGGCAGGGGGGATAGCTCGCACTAGCGACTTGATATGCTGCTCGAGAAGAGCGGTATGGGCGTTTGCACTAGCGGACCCAAAGAGCCATAATCTTGCTAGGGCTATCTATCCCCTGCTTTATTCGCTTCGCTCATACGCTATCCCCTTCCAGAGGAAGGGGATTTTTGAGGGATATAATCTTTTGTTTCACATAGCGTTTTATATCGCTAGCGTCCCTAATCCCTAATCCCTAATCCCTAATCCCTAATCCCTAATCCCTAGTCACCAGTCACCAGTCACCAGTCACCAGTCACTAGTCACTAATTCCAAAGGAGCAACCTATGCATTTTGAATACATGATACTACTTATCTTTTCTCTGTTAGGCCTGGTCAATGGTTCCCTCTGGGCCGTGTTATTTCGGAAAAAGAGATTTTATATTTACACCATCCTTGGCGCGCTGATTGGTGGCGGTGCGGGTTGGTATTTCCTGTGGTATGCCAAGGGATACTCCGAGCTTGGCGATTGGTCGCTGTGGCTGGCCTATGTGCTGTGCGGTGTGATGGTGGCGGAAATCATTTTGGTTGTACCGCTGGTCATGCTTTGCTTGCTCAGTGTGGTGCGGTTCACTCGTCCTTTCTTTCAGAAATTGGGGACTCTCTGCGTAGTCATTTCCTTATTGATTGGCGTCTATGGAGCCATTGATGGAAATAGCCGGGAGAAGGTGGAACGGTATGATATTTACGTGGACCAGCTGCCCGCAGGATTTGAAGGATACAAGATTGTCCAAATGACGGACACACACATCGGGCCCTATTTCCGGTACACCGATTTGCCAGAAGAATTGGACCGGGCGAAACGAGAAGGGGCGAAGGTGGTGTTCTTCACCGGCGACTTGATTGATGACGTGCGGTATATGCCCGAAACGGCTCAAACTTTGAAAAAGAAATCCTCCCTATTTGCGGATGGGATTTATTATGTTTGGGGAAATCATGAATACTATCGCGGAAAAGATGGCATCCGAGAAGAATTGGTGAAGACGCCGGTGAAACTGTTGGAAAATGATAGTGCTTTCCTGTCTCGTGGGGGACAAAAGATTTACTTAGCCGGCGTTGATTATCCTTGGAGCAAGGGCGAGGTGAAGGAAGAAGAAATGGAAACCATGATGCAGGAAGCTTATGCGAAAATTCCTGCTGGTGCGCCGACCATTCTCTTGGCTCATCACTCTGATTTCATTGCGAAAGGCTTTGAACGGGGGGCCTTTTTAACCTTGACTGGACACACCCACGGCACCCAATTCGGCTGGTTCGATCAGCCTATTATTACGCCTTTTACTTTTACTCGTGGGATGTATAGCGATGGCATCCACCAAGGCTACGTCTCCCGCGGCGACGCCAGCTGGTTCCCGTTCCGTTTCATGTGCCCTAGAGAGATGGCGGTGTTTACGTTGCATAGGAAGGGGCTCTAGCGGTATGGTGGATAGCGTCACATGGAGGTGGGACGTGCATTTTGGGGTTCTGTAGCGACATGGTGGATAGCGTCACATGGAGGTGCAGCGTGTATCATAGGGTTCTGTAGCGGCATGGCGGATAGTCTCTCAAGGAGATGAAACGTGCATGTAAGGGTTCTGTAGCGATGAGGCGAATTGTTTCACATGGAGGTGCAGCGTGTATCATAGGGTTCTGTAGCGGCATGGCGGATAGTCTCTCAAGGAGATGAAACGTGCATGTAAGGGTTCTGTAGCGATGAGGCGAATTGTTTCACATGGAGGTGCAGCGTGTATCATAGGGTTCTGTAGCGGCATGGCGGATAGTCTCTCAAGGAGATGAAACGTGCATGTAAGGGTTCTGTAGCGATGAGGCGAATTGTTTCACATGGAGGTGCAGCGTGTATCATAGGGTTCTGTAGCGGCATGGCGGATAGTCTCTCAAGGAGATGAAACGTGCATGTAAGGGTTCTGTAGCGATGAGGTGAATTGTTTCACATGGAGATGAGACGTGTATTTAAGGGTTCTGTAGCAATGAAATGGATTTATCCAACAGGGGATAGAACCTTAGCATAGCGGAAACATAACAATGAGGGAAAAGCGGAATCATGCTCCCAGAACCCTATGAGAGCGGAACCGTGACAATGTTAGAAACTCGAAGTCATCACTACCAGAACCCTAGCATAGCGGGAGCATACCATGTGAGAAGAACGAAATCATGCCACTAGAACCCTATGAGAGCGGAATTATGACGATGTTAGAAAATCGAAATCACCACCCCCAGAACCTTCAGCACAATAAAAAACGTCCCGAAAGGGACGTTTTTTAGCTTTTGGAAGAAGACAAAGTGGTATCTATTTTATTTTCCGGTTTTTGCGAAATCTGAACAATCTCACTGCGGATGCGTTCCATTTCATCATTATTCTCTGTAGAGAGTGCCTGGAGAGTGACTTTTGTTTTATCCGCATTGGTGAGTGGGGTTTCGATGGTTTTGGAAATGGCACTGAAAGAGAGGACCATTTCTTTGGAACCATCCTGCGGGGTGATGATCAACCGGCCGCCGTCTATGGTGCCAGTGCCGGTGAGGCTGCCATTGACTTCTCGGCTGCCTTGCTGGACTTTATGTTCTACCGTAATGGTTTTATCCTGGTTCGGCGTAAAGGTGACGCTTTCTAAGTTTTTGATATGGTCGCCGGACCAGTTCACACCGGCGTCTTGCACGCCCCACCAAGTACCTTGCCAGGGGCCGCCGCCGGCCAGGTGGAAGTAGGCGAAGAATCCGCCGCCGATGAGTATGATAAGGGCAATAATTCCTATGACCAGATATTTTTTCACGGTCTGCACATCCTTTTTCGTAATAGTAGCAAAAATTTATCTTATTATACTATAGTTTATATATGGAGAGCAACGGGAATTTGTGATTGGTTGTTGGTTGTTAGTTGTTTGTTGTTTGGATCCAGATAACCAACAACTAACAACCAGCAACAATCACTAATCCAGTTTCTCACTAATTGAAAAGTGACTTAATAACCAGTGACTAGTCACCAATTTCCAATCAAATAAAAAGATGGTAATTCTTTCTATTTAGGACTATAATAAATATATTATATGTTAAAAATATAAAATGATTATATCAACGGGTTGTTTGTCTGGATTCAAACAACCAACAACCAACAACCAACAACAGAATTGTACCCACATGGTCAGAAAGGGTCACGGTGAGAAAATGGCAAGATCCTATCAGAATCGCGTCTTTTTATTACTTTCCATCCTCTTCATAGGACTTCTGCTGCTCACTGGATGTGGGAAGCAGGAGATGCCTGTGGCGGAAAGCCAAGAGGAACCGGTCGGCATCGTGACCGTGGGGGTGGACTATTATGCGCCCTTTGTCTTTGTCAATGAAAATGGGGAATACAGCGGCATCGATGTGGATTTGGCGAAAGAAGCCTTCCGCCGTATGGGCTATGCGGTCCGTTTTCAGAAAGTAAACTGGGAGAAACGAGACGATTTGCTGGACAATGAAAGCATCGATTGCATCTGGTGCAGTTATTCCATGGAAGGGCGGCTTCATGAATACCACTGGGCCGGGCCCTACATGGTGAGCAAGCAGGTGGTGGCGGTCAATCCGTCTAGCAAAATTTACCATCTGTCTGATTTGGAAAATAAACTCATTGCGGTGCGGTCTACGTCCAATGTGGAAAATATATTGGTGGAAGGTAATCCGCAAGTTCCCCAAATCGGAGGCATTTATTCTTTTTATGATCGGGATTTGATGTTTGCCTCCTTGCTGAAGGGCTACGTGGATGGGGTGGCTAGCCATGAAGCCGCACTGGAACAATACATGAAAGACAGGAAATTGGATTTCCGTATTTTACCAGAATCTTTGGATTCTACCGGTGTGGGCGTGGCCTTTTCCAAACTGGACCGGCGGCCTTTGCCAAATCAGCTAGACGAAACATTGAAAGCCATGTTGGCCGATGGCACGGTGGCGAAAATCATGGGCCGCTATTTGGATAACCCAGAAGAGTTTATGATAGGGGGCACAGATGGACAAGCTACATAACCTGTTTCATACGGAAAAAGCGCTGCTCTATGTCATGGTTCTGGCCAGTTCCATCATCCTGGGATGCACCTATTATTTCAGCGGCCAGGCAGACTTGACTCGGGCGAAGGAGGAAATGAAAGATACCGCCGCTTTCGTGCATAGCGAGTATCACATCACCTCCAATTTCAACCAAGTCACGGTCATGCAAAGTCTGAACCGGGTCATCGACAAAGTGCATCAGGTGCAGCGACGGATGCGAGAAGACCCTACGCTGAGTGCAGAGCGACTGCGGGACTATGTGGAAGAATTGCGCCTGACCGGGGTGGTTGTGATTTCGCCCAATGGCAAGGTGCTGGTTTCCTCAGGGACCGATGAGGGGCTCTATGAAAAAATTCGGGATAGCGTTCAACGGCGTTCGGTGCTAAATATTGGCTCCCGGCCGCTCAAAACCTATGGGGATCGCATTTACATGGATGACCAATCCTATGTGGATATGGCGGCGGTGCAAATGCCGGGCAGCCAGAACGTGATTGTAGGCTACTATCACACCTCTGTGTCCTATGCGAAAGGGCTGAATCTGTCCTTGGACCAACTGCTGGCAGGTTTCAAAAATTCCTTATCTGCCCAGGTGGTCATTACCGATGGCACCTATATTATCGCCAATAATGATACCAGCGATGCCAACAATCCGATGTACCAAGCCATGATTGAGCGGGTGCGGGAATACAAGAACCTCCATCCCGATACCTCTGATGAGGATTTGATTCGGATCACCAATGGGGTGCAAGCAGGGGTGACGTCCTACTATGCTATGGTCAGCAAAGGACGCAATTATTTCGTCTATATTTTTGTTCCGGAAAAAGAAATATTTACCACTAGAAATCGGTACATGCTCTACACCCTTCTGGCCTGTGCTCTTTTCATCCTGGCGGTCATCCTGATTCGGCAGCAAAGTTTCAAAAAAGAAGAAGAAGCACGTCGCGAGAAGGATGCGAACTACGAGAAACAGCTGGTGCAGAAAGCCCAAGAAGCAGAAGTGGCGAACCAGTCGAAGACCGATTTCCTGCGCCGCATGAGCCATGACATTCGCACGCCCATCAATGGGATTCGAGGGATGATTGAAATTGCGGAGCACTACGCCGATGATTTGAAGAAACAGCAAGAAGCGCGGCAGAAAATTTGGCAGGCTTCGGGCTATTTGCTAGAGCTCATCAATGAAGTGCTGGAAATCAACCGCCTGGAATCGGGCCGTCTGATTTTTGAAAAGAAATCCTTCCATTTGCAAGACCTGTGTCATGAAATACAGACTTTGACGGAAAAACAAACCATGGTGGGACATATCACCATCGAAAAACGGAAATTTGATTTGAAACATGACTGGTTCATCGGCAGTCCTCTTCATATCAAGCGGATTATGATGAATATCATCAGCAACGCCATCAAGTATAACAAAGACTACGGTCATATTTACGTGAGCTTGCAAGAATTTCCCATCGATGATACCCATTCTCGCATTCTCTTTACTTGCGAAGACACAGGCTTTGGCATGACCGAAGAATTTCAAAAGAGAATGTTTGAACCCTTCGCCCAAGAATCCACCGGCGCTCGTACACACTTCACTGGGACCGGATTGGGCCTGGCTATCGTGAAGCGAATGATTGACCAGATGGGCGGTACTATCAGCTGCCAGAGCCAAGTCGGAAAAGGTTCGACCTTCACCATTTCCTTGCCCCTGGAAGTAGATACCCACGGCGCCGAACGGGCCAAAGCACGGGAAGCGGAAGTGAGAGACATTCGCGGGATTCACGCCCTCTTGGTAGAAGACAATGATCTCAATATCGAAATCGCCCAGTTCTTCCTGGAAAACGCAGGCGTCAAGGTGGATATGGCAAGAAATGGACAGGAAGCGGTGACTCGATTCGCAGCGTCTGACGTGGGAAGCTATGATGTGATTCTGATGGACATCATGATGCCCGTCATGGATGGCCTCGAAGCAACCAGGACCATTCGCAAGATGCCAAGAAGCGATGCGACCACGGTGCCCATCATCGCCATGACCGCCAATGCCTTCCAAGAAGACCGCCAGCGTGTCCTGGAGGCGGGGATGAATGAGCATTTGACGAAGCCCTTGGAATCGGAAAAGTTGATTGCTACTATTGGACAATATGTGAAATAGAATTTGTGTTATGTGCGGTGTCACTTCGGTGGCACCGTTTTTTAGTGAGGAGTGAGGAATTAGGAGTGAGGAGTGGTGGTGGGAAGTTGTGCCATTATGGTATGAATAACATTTGTATTCATACCGCTGGTGCAGCCCCCTCTGCCTACGGCATCTCCCCCAAAGGGGGCGATAAATAAGGTGTAAACTTATACAGCGCAAAATTTAGAAGCGCCGCAGTATTATTTAAGAAAATTAGAGACTATAGCGGTAGAGGCACTAGCGGTACCCCCTTTCCCTGAAAGGGGGGCAGGGGGATAGCTCGCATTAGCGATTTGAAATGTTATGTGAGAAAGGCGTCGTAGGCGTCCAGAAAAAAGGAATCAAGCATTTCGGGTTTGGGGGAGAGGAGAGACAGATTTACTTTTGAATGAAGCGATTTCATCTCTAGCCGTCATTCCGACCGAAGTGGAGGAATCTTTGTGTTATTCGTTTTATGTCTTTGTGAAATAAGCGTATTAAAGTGAGACTTAGCGTCTGGGGCGTAATGTATGAGGCTAACTGAAAAGCGGATTGTAGCAAATTCTATAAAACAGTTTATCTGTTAGTCTTGAATGAGACGCCCCAGACGCCAAGTCTCATTTCAATTTGTATAGTGTATCATTAATACATACTTGAATAACCCGAAGATTCCTCCACTTCGGTCGGAATGACGTTAGAGATGATACTGTTAGATTCATTTGCACATTTGGGAAACCTGAGCAACCTTAGAACCTTGAGAAACCTGAGCAACCTTTGTATTAGCAGAAATCATCGAATTTTTCATTTCACCTAATAGCGCTATCCCCAACAACCAACAACTAACAACCAACAACAATCCCACTATGTTATAATAAAGAAAAACAAAGAGAAAGAATCAATCGGAGGCGAGACTATGGCTTTACGAAAAAAACGAGTCACCAGACAAAAGAAAAGCAGCGGACATCCTTACCTGGTCCTTTTATTTTTTGTCTGTCTCATTATGGGCTCTGCTTACATGACAGACCGCATGACCAATGCGCCCGATGCCCAGCCGGCGGAGCAAGTGACTGCCATTCGTCATATTTTCAATGACAAAGAAATGCAAGGCTTGGTGCCGAAGGACGATCCCGGTACGCCGGAAAGTGTGAAAGAAAAAATCAAAGCCGCTATCAATAAAGCGGTGACAGTGGAAGTGAAAGCGGACGATGAAACACCGTCCAAGACGTTGCTTGCTTTGTCCCAGGAACCGACGAAAGACACCGATAGCCAAGAAACAACAGAAACCAAGCCAGAAGAAAGTACTGTTTCGACCAAAGAAGAAACGAAAACTATTTCCCTAGATTCTGTGATTTCTAAAATCACTGGCAAGGCACCAAAGGAAACAGAAAATATTTCCCAGAAAGAAACCGTAGTGACTTCTGCGGCTACTCCTGCTGAAGAAAAGAAAGAAACGGCTTCATCTCAGACAAAAACAGAAAAGCCGGTAGTCGTGGCATCGACTGCTTCTCCGTCTCAGGGGGCATCTATTTCTAAAGAAACCAGTAAAAATAGTGGAGCCGCTGCAGCTGTTTCTAGTAACCAGACTGCCGCTAAGAAACCGGTAGAGAAAGCAGCGCCCGCCAAAGTGGCTCCTATCGTGCCAGTCAAAGCACCGAGCACAGGAAAAGTGACTGGCAAACTGGCTGTGGTCATCGACGATGCAGGGCGAGATTTGGATTCGCAGAAGATTTACGAAAACATGGGGATCCCCCTCACCCTAGCGGTCATGCCAAACCAAGTCCATACCAGAGAAGCGGCGGCTTCCTGGGCGGCTCATGGACTGCCGGTCATTATCCATCAGCCCATGGAATCTGTTTCCGGTGTCGGCATGGAGCAGCAAGTCATCCTGACATCTATGTCAGATGAAGCGATTCGTCAAATGCTGAAGAGTTCCTTCTCTCAAGTGCCGGAAGCAGTGGGCATGAATAACCACCAGGGATCCAAAGCCACCACGGACCGTCGCGTCATGGATGTGGTGATGAATGAACTCCATCATAGAAATATGTTCTTCTTCGATAGCCACACCAATAGCACCACCGAAGCCGACAAAGCCGCCGCAACCTACGGCGTGCGGTATACGAAAAATGACCTCTTCGTGGACAATTCCGCCAATGAAGCGGACATTTGCCAAATGATCCAAGAAGGGGCGAACCGGGCAAAGAAAAATGGTACTTACATCATCATAGGCCACTGCCGCCCCCACACCGCCGCCGCCTTCCAGACTATGGTGCCGAAACTGAAGGAACAGGGGATTGAGTTTGTTTATGTTTCTTCGTTGCTTCGATGAAATAATGCGTAATGCGTAGTGCGAAGTGCGTAATGATGGAAGATGAGATGGAGTGGATATTTCAACAAATCATTTCATATCGCTGGTGCAGCCCCCTCTGCCTACGGCATCTCCCCCGATGGGGGCGATAAATAAGGTGTAAACTTATTTACGCACAATTCATATAGCGCCCCAATACCCTTTTTATATAGTAGGCGGTTAACAGTTAAATCCTAATTAAAAACGGCGAGCTTATAGAAACGGACTTTGTTATAAATGATTCGATTCGTGTAAGAGTAATTCGATGTGCTCGCCGCCTTCATTACGCACTACGCACTACGCATTACACACTCTTTTAGGTAAACGAATAAATGGACATTGAAATAGAGGAGGAAACATGATTCAAGTCATTCTCATTTCCGGCGGAACGTCCGGTATCGGGTTGGCGACGGCGGAAATTGTAGCTCGTGAAGGTTATCGCCCAGTGCTTTTGGGACGAAATAAGGAGCGGGGCAAAGAGGCGGAAGCGAAAGTGCCGGGGAGCGTGTTCGTTCCCTGTGATGTGACGAGGACAGAAGATTGTAAAAAAGCGGTAGAAATAGCAGCTGGTTTGGGAAAGATCACGGGCCTTGTGATTTCCGCTGGAAAGTATGAAGAAAAGTTATTGGAAAATATCACCGACGAGGAAATAGAAGATTTCTTCGCGGTGAACGTTTTCGGTGCGATGAAACTCACTAGAGAAGTGATTCCCCATATGCGCGGGGTGAAGGGCAGCATTGTCACTGTAGCCTCCGATGCCGCCATCCAAGGCAATGTACAATGCAGCCTCTATGGAGCAACAAAAGGGGCCCTCACAGCATTCACTCGTTCCTTAGCTTTGGAATTGGCAGTGGAAGGTATACGTGCCAACGTAGTGTGTCCTGGTGATGTGGATACGCCGCTTTTAGAAAAACAGCTGGCAACCTACGGCGGCAGCCGGGAAGACATGGGAGAGTGGTACCCGCTGGGGCGTATCGGACAGGCAAAAGAAATCGGCGAAGTGATCGCTTTTCTCTTGTCGCCGAAGTCGTCTTTCATGACAGGGGCGGTGATTCCGGTGGATGGGGGATTGACGGACTGGTAAAAGAGCAATGAGGAATTAGGAATGAGGAATGACGGTAGCGGCGCACAAATTATAAAGCGCCGCTTTTTTTATTTTAGGGATTAGGGATTAGTAGCTAGGGATTAGAAGCGGTATTATGATAAGCGGTTACCCCCTTTCGCTGAAAGGGGGGCAGGGGGGATAGCTCGCACTAGCGTCATGAAATATTTGAAAGACAATCGATATCGGCGTCCAGAAATAGCGTAATCCCAATTTTCTGGGCGCCGATAACTTTCACCTCATATCGTATTTCAATTCGCTAGTGCGAGCTATCCCCCTGGCCCCCTTCCAAAGGAAGAGGGTAACCGCTTGTGCTCTTATCGCTAAAGGCAGCAGCGGTTTCTTGGCTAACTTGGCTAACTCCGTCATTTCGACCGATGGGATTTGTGCTTAATTTCTCTATCGAACTAAGTGACTATGTTAGACAAAAGTGGAGAAATCTTGTGACACTAGCGATATGTTCGTTAATATCACAAGATTTCTCCACTTCTGTCTAACATAGACCTGAATTACACAATACATTCATCAAGCACGAATCCCATCGGTCGAAATGACGAGTACGGCTAAAGACACTATTTCCTAATCCCCAATCCCTAGCTCCTAATCCCTATTTTCTAAGTCCTATAATAAAAAAAGCGGCGCTTCCAAATTTTGTGCGCCGCTACCACCACTCCTCACTCCTAATTCCTCACTCCTCACTGCGTTTTCCACAGGAAAACGCAAAAAGTCCACACGAAAAACAGATCCCGGACTTGGCTGATCGAAACAACCAAGGATAACAATTCTGTTTCTCATGTGGAACTTTCTGAGAAGGGGAAAACCTCCCACATTATTCAATTTGTACATTGTGAGACCTATGAAATTCATATGCCTCACCCGTTTGAGCAGCTGTGTCCAGCTGGGCCAATTATTTTTTACTCATTCGGAGGTAGCTTGCAGATTTTTCTCTACCACGTTTTTTGATCGGTACCGTGCGTAATAGATACGAATCTCATTACCTGTTTGTATAATAGCATAATCGTTTTGGTAAATCAAGTGCTTTTTTTGGTTCTGTAGCGGTGGGACGGGTGGAGGGTCATGGTGATGAGATATGCATTTAGTGAGTGGTCATTCATTCGCTTTTATGAGAAAAGTGCGTAGTGAGTAGTGCGGAGTGCGTAGTGTTGGAAGATGTGATGCTATGATTTGAATAACACTGGTACTCCTACCGCTGGTGCAGCCCCCTCTGCCTACGGCATCTCCCCCAATGGGGGCGATAAATAAGGTGTAAACTTATTTACGCACAAAATTTGGAAGCGCCCCAATACCCCTTTTTATAAAAAAGTAAATTCCTTTGCATGTAGTCATCACTATGTCTGAAAATGGTGGATTTGCTAGCGCGTTGCCCCTTGGAGAAGGGGCGGCGAAGCCGGGGATAGAATGGCCTGAAGGGACATATTTCAGCAAAGCGGAGTGTGCTTATTTGAGATAGCTTAACATGGAGATTTATCTCGCTACGATGAATGTGTTTCTGACGAAACACTCTATCCCTCCTGCCCCCCTTCTTCAAGGGGGGACGATACTTACCGTTTATTTCAACAGTGGATTCATGATCATCCACTAGTTAAAGGTTCTGTTGATTAGATAGATACGGAAATTTGAAAAAAGGTTCCAAAGGCGTCGATTGTAGAATGACGCATTTAGAACCTTTAGAACCCTTAGAACCCTATGATAGCGGTGCAAGGCACTTTGTTAGTTAAGCGAAAGTCGGCGTTCCAGAACTTTTTGACAGCGGAACAAGGCACTTTGCTAATCAAGCGAAAAACGATGTTCCAGAACCCTATGACAGCGGATTAAGTCACTCTGTGAGTTAAGGCGAAAGTGGGAACCCAGAACCCCTTACTTCACAATGATATTCTTCTGTTTCCCCTCTATGAAACTCAGCAGATTATCCACGACGATGACTGCACGACGCTGCATGGCTTCCTCCGTATCGAATCCCACATGAGGTGCCAGGATGGTGTGGGGCGCGGAAAGGAGGGGATAATCAGCGGGAAGCGGCGGTTCGTTGTCGTATACATCGATGCCGGCACCGGCGATTTTTCCTTCTTTGAGAAGTTCTGCCAAAGCTGCATTATCGATGACGCCACCGCGAGCGGTATTGATGAGAATGGCATTGGGTTTCATGAGAGATAATTTCTCTTTATTCAGCAAGTGATGAGTTTCTGAAGTAAGCGGCAGATGGACGGACACGATGTCACAGGTAGAAAGAAGAGTGTCCAGGTCGGTGTATGTCACGTTTGTTGCTTTGTGAGAACGGTTGTATCCATAGACTTTGGCACCGAAAGCATGAGCGATGTCGGCTACTCGCTGTCCGATGGCGCCGGTACCAATGATGCCAAATGTCCGATCTTTGATTTCGATACCCATGAGGCCGGCGTTGTTCTGGCTATTTCTAGTCGCCTTATCGGATGTTTTCAGTTTCCGATAGAGAGAAAGAATGAGCCCGAAAGTGAGTTCCGCTACCGATTCGGTGGAGTAGCCGGCGCAGTTGGACACCGCAATGCCTTTTTCTTGGCAGTAGGAAATATCCACGTGGTCTACGCCAGTGAATGCCACACAGAGATATTTCAAATGAGAAGCCTTTTCCAGGGCTTCTTTTTTGAGTGGATAATTGGCAATCACCGCCAAGTCAGCGTCGGATAGTCGATTTCCTAAATCATCCTGATCCTTCGGCAGACTGTCGTAGGCGGTGATGGTGTAGCCCGCCTTTTCTAAATCCGCGGTCAATGTGTGGAGGTAGTCGGTAGAAATACCTAATGGTTGAGCGATAACAATGTGTTTCATAGTGCATGTACCTTCTTTCTAACATATAGTATCTAAAAAAGTTAGGAGTTAGGAGTGAGGAGTTAGGAGTGGTGGAAGGGGCGCATCAAATTATAGAGCGCCCTAATATCCCTTTTTATATAGTGGATGCTCGATAATTCATACGCCCGATGTTTACTGAATATATTCAGTGAAATTTTGTCATTCAAGTGCAAAGAAATACGGGCTATTGTGCAGATTCCT